>NZ_CP059221.1:0-315000 GCF_014252375.1 Blattabacterium cuenoti
ATGAATAATGAAGCTTTAATAGATTCTTTTTTAGATTTTAAATATGAAAAAAAAATAGATAGAGTTAACTTAATAGCTATTTTGGAAGAATCTATACGATGTGTATTGAAAAAAAAATACGACTCTTCCAAAAATTATGATATTATAGTAAATCCAGATCAAGGAGACTTAGAAATTTGGAGAAACAGAATAGTAGTAAAAGATGGATTTATTAAAGATAAAAATAAAGAAATAGAATTATATGAAGCAAAAAATATTGAACCTGATTTTGAAATAGGTGAAGAAGTAACAGAGAAAGTTGAGTTAAAATCATTAGGTAGAAGAGCTATTTTATCATTAAAACAAAATTTATTATCAAAAATTAATGAATACGATAATACAAATATTTATAGAAAATTTAAAAATAAAATAGGAGAAATAATAAATGTAGAAGTATATCATATTTTACCTAAACATCTTTTTGTAAAGGATGAAGAACAAAATGAAATGATTTTACCTAAACAAGAACAAATCCCTAATGATTTTTTTAAAAAAGGAGATATAGTTAAAGCATTAGTAAAAAAAGTAGACTGGAAAGATAATAAACCTATTGCTATTCTTACTAGAAAAAATGAAGATTTTCTAGAAGAATTATTAAAATTAGAAATCCCAGAAATTTCAGAAGGTATAATAACAATTAAAAAAGTTACAAGAATTCCAGGAGAAAAAGCAAAGATTTCTGTAGAATCTAATGATGATAGAATTGATCCAGTAGGTGCTTGTGTTGGAATGAAAGGATCTAGAATTCATCCAATTGTTAGAGAATTAAAAAATGAAAATATAGATATTATTAATTACACTTCAAATATTCAATTATATATAACTCGTTCTTTAAGTCCTGCAAAAATATCTATAATGGAAATTAATGAGAAAAAAAAATGCGTTAATGTATATGCAAAAATAGAAGAAATATCTAAAGCAATTGGAAAAAATGGACAAAATATAAAATTAGCAACACAATTAACAGGTTATAAAATAAATATATTTAGAGATAACCATTATGATGATGATGTAGAATTGTCAGAATTTTCTGATGAAATAGATAAAAAAATTTTAGAAAAATTTCACAAAATTGGACTAAATACAGCAAAATCTGTTTTAAATTATGAAAAAAAATATTTAATTGAAAAAACAAATATTGAAGAAAAAGTTATAAAAAAAATAGTTTCTATATTAAAAAATGAATTTGAAGGATAATTAAACAATATTTATCTTTTAAATATTGTTTGTCTTGTTAAATTTTTATTTTAAATTTTTATTTTTGTTCTTATTCATTTTTTATTAAAATATATGGTTGATAAAATTAGACTAAAGACAATTTTAACTAAATTTAATATATCATTAAAGAGAGTAATTAATTTTTTACGAAAAAATGGTATTAAAATAGAAAATAATCCTAATACAAAAATAGAAAAAAAAGTATATAAATTTCTTATTAAAAAGTTTAATAATTATAAAAGAATTAGAAATGATTCAGAAAAAATATTTTTACAAAAAAAAATAGAAAATGAAAAAATAAAAAAAGAATTATTAAGATCAATAAAAATTAATAGTAAAATTAATTTTAAATTTAAGAATTACAATTCTATAGAAAAATATGAAAAAATAAATGAAAAATTGAAAGAAAAAAAAATAGAAAAAAAATTACCTGAACACATAGATACTGTATATAAAAAGTTAGATGGTGTTATATTAACTGGAGATAAAATAGATCTTTCTAAATTTGAAAAAAGAAAAATAAAATCAAATTTTAAAAAAAAACGAAAAAGAATAAAAAAAGAAATACCATTTAAAAATAAAAATAGAAAAAATAATACATTTAAAAATTTTTCAGAAAAAAATTCAGAAAAAAAATTTAATAAAAAAGTAAAAATTACAGATGAACAAATAAAAAAACAAATTAAAGAAACTTTAGAAAAGTTATCATATAAAGGAATAAAATCAAGATATAAAATAAAAAAAGAAAAACGTCAAAGCAAAAAAGAAAAAAAAATAATAAAAAATAAAATAGATAATAAAAAAGAAAAATTATTAAAATTAGCAGAATTTACTACAGTTAATGAACTATCATCAATGATGAATGTAAATCCAACTGATGTTATTATGTCATGTATGTCTTTAGGAATTATGGTAACTATGAATCAAAGATTAGATGCGGAATTAATAACTTTAGTATCAGATGAATTTGGATATAATGTAGAATTTGTAGGTTTAGATTTAGAAGAATTTCATCAAGAAAAAGATTTAGAAAAAGATTTGAAACCTAGACCTCCTATAATTACTATTATGGGACATGTAGATCATGGGAAAACATCTTTATTAGATTTCATAAGAAATACAAACGTTATTGCTGGAGAATCTGGGGGTATTACTCAACATATAGCTGCATACAGTGTAGAATTAAATGATAACCAAGGAATTACATTTTTAGATACTCCTGGACATGAAGCGTTTACTGCAATGAGAGCAAGAGGAGCTCAAATAACTGATATAGCTATTATAGTAATAGCATCAGATGATCAAATAATGCCTCAAACTAAAGAAGCAATAAGTCATGCTCAAGCAGCAAACGTACCTATTATTTTTGTTTTCAATAAGATTGATAAACCAAATGCGAATACAAATAGAATTAAAGAACAATTATCAAAATTAAATTTTTTAGTAGAAGAATGGGGAGGTAAATATCCAAATCAAGAAATATCAGCAAAAACTGGAAAAGGAATTAAAAAATTATTGGAAAAAGTTATTTCAGTTTCAAACTTATTAAATTTAAAATCAAATCCTAATAAGTTAGCAATAGGTACAGTTATAGAAGCTTCTTTGGATAAAGGAAAAGGTTATATAACAACTGTACTTGTTCAGGGAGGTACTATAAAATTAGGTGATTATGTTTTAGCAGGAATAAATCATGGAAAAGTAAAAAATTTATTAGATGAAAGGGGTAATTCTATATCATTTGCTGGTCCATCTAAACCTGTTACTATAGTAGGATTAAATGGTGCACCTACTGCAGGTGAAAAATTTAAAATTTTTTCTAATGAAAAAGAGGCTAAACAATTAGCCTCTAAAAGAGAACAATTACAAAGAGAACAAAATATACGTTCTCAGAAACATTTAACTTTAGATGAAATAGGAAGAAGGATTTCTATAGGAGATTTTAAAGAATTAAAAATAATTATAAAGGGAGATGTAGATGGATCAGTTGAAGCAATAGCTGATGCTTTACAAAAATTATCTAAAAGTAACATTATGATTAATATCCTTTATAAAGGAGTTGGACAAATTACAGAATCAGATATATTATTAGCTAGTGCATCAGATGCAATTGTAATAGGATTTAATGTAAGACCTAATATAGGAGCAAAAAATATATCAAGAAAAGAAAATATAGAAATAAGAATTTATTCTATTATATATAATGTGATTAATGATGTTAAAGAAGCAATGGATGGTATGTTATCTCCAGAAATAAGGGAAAAAATATTAGGAAATGCAGAAGTAAGAGAAATATTTGTAATTTATAAAGTTGGTACAATTGCTGGATGTATGGTTATAGAAGGAAAATTATTAAGAAAATCAAAAGTAAGATTGATACGAGAAGGTATTGTTATTCATAATGGAGAATTTATATCATTAAAACGATTTAAAGATGATGTAAAAGAAGTAAATAAAGGATATGAATGTGGAATAAGATTAAAAAATTATAATGATTTAAAATCTGGAGATATCATAGAATCTTATGAAGAATTTTATTCATCAAAATCTAAATAATGATAAAAAAACAATATTATGTATAGAACACATAATTGTGGTGAATTATCTGAAAAAGATATTAATAAAAAAATAATACTATCTGGATGGATTAAAAAAATTAGAAATTTAGGAAATATAATATTTATAGATATTAGAGATTATTTTGGAATTACACAATTAGTAATTAACAAATCATTAATAAGAAATAATTTAGGAAAAGAGTTCTTAATAAGAATTAATGGAAAAGTTGTAAGTAGATCTTCAAAAAATAATATTCTATCTACAGGATCAATAGAAGTATTAGTATCAAAAATAGAAATATTAAACAAATCACTTATACCTCCTTTTATTATAGAAGATAAAACAGATGGAACTGATAAAGATAGAATGATTTATAGATATCTTGATATAAGAAGATCTATTATAAAAAATAATTTAATATTTCGTCATAAAATAATGTTAGAAATAAGAAGATTCTTATCTTCTAAAGATTTTATAGAAATAGAAACTCCTATATTAGTTAATTATACCCCTGAAGGGGCTAGAAGTTTTTTAGTTCCATCTAGGAATTATCAAAACAAATTTTATGCATTACATCAATCACCTCAAATATTTAAACAATTACTTATGATAGGTGGAATAGATAAATATTTTCAAATAATAAAATGCTTTAGAGATGAGGACGCTAGATATGATAGACAAATTGAGTTTACTCAAATTGATTGTGAAATGTTATTTGTAGATGTTATTGATATATTAAAATTTTTTGAAAAATTTGTAATACATATTTTTACCAAATTTAGTAATTTTAAAATTACAAAACCTTTTGTATCTATTCCTTATTATAAATCTATTAAATATTATGGTACTGATTGTCCAGATATACGTTTTGGAATGAAATTCAATGAATTAAATTTATTAGTAAATAAAGAGAATATTAGTATATTAAAAAAATATGAATTAGTAATTGGTATAAAAATAGAAAGTTTTAATTATTTTCCTATAGATTTTAAAAAAAACAAAATTGAAAATAAAAATATTTTTTGTATAAAACATAAGTCGGAAAAAAAATTTTTATTATATAACAAAAAAATATTAAATTACGATGAAATAAACATTTTTTCTAAATTTTTTAATACTAATCCAGGGGATTTTATATTTATATCTTATGGAAAAAAAAATGAATCTAGATTTTTATTAAAAAAAATACGTAATGAAATAATTAATAATTTATCTAAAAAAAATGATTTTACATTTAATCCAATATGGATAACAGAATTACCAATATTAAAATTAGATAGTAATAATAATTATAAGTCTGTACATCATCCTTTTACATCTCCTATAAATGAGGATATACATTTATTAAAAAAAAATCCAGAAAATGTTCGTTCTAAATCTTACGATTTAGTAATTAATGGTGTAGAAGTAGCTAGTGGATCTATAAGAATTAATAAAAAAAGTATACAAAAATTAATTTTTAATCATTTAGGTTTTTCAAATAAAGAAATACAACAAAAATTTGGATTTTTTATTAAAGCTTTAGAATACGGAACACCACCACATGGTGGAATTGCATTTGGTTTAGATAGATTAATTTCTTTATTAAAAAAAGATGATAATATAAAAAATTTTATTGCATTTCCTAAAAATAGTTCCGGTAAAGATATAATGACAAATGCTCCGTCTTAATATTAGTTTTAAGAATGTTGTAAGTTTTTATTCCTTTTATATCGTAAACAAGATTCTTTATATGAGATTAATGCATATTTTCTACTTTTCCATCCATTTATTTCTATTTTTTTATTTTCTAAATCTTTATATACTAAAAAAAAATGTTCTATTTCCTTTTTTTTATGTGAATTAATATCATTTATATCATTAATTATATTGTAATTTGGATCAGAAATTGGGACACATATTATTTTTTCATCTTTTTTTTTGTCATCTATCATAGAAAAAATACCAATAGGTTTAACTGTTATTAAACATCCTGGAATAGTAGGTTCAGTTAATAAAACTAATACATCCATAGGATCATTATCTGTAGACAATGTTTCTGGAATAAAACCATAATCTGCCGGATAATTCATAGGTGAGTATAATACTCTATCTAATCGTATTTTATTATATTTTTGATCAAATTCATATTTATTTCTACTTCCTTTAGGAATTTCAATTAATACATCAAATATTACCATTATTTTTTTATTTTTGTATATATATTAAATTTTTCTAAATAATAAGCAACTTTTTTTACAAATCCACCTCCTAAAATTCCATCTATAACTCTATGATCATAAGAATGAGATAAATAAATTTTATGCCTAATTTTTATATAATCTACTCCACTATTTTCTATTATAGATAATTTTTTATGAATCAATCCTATTGCCATAATTGCTACTTGTGGTTGATGTATTATTGGTGTTCCAAAAAGATTACCAAAACTTCCAATATTACTTATTGTATATGTTCCATCCTTAGTTTCTTCAGGTTTTAATTTATTTAATTTGGCTCTTTTAACTAAATCATTTATAATCTTTATCAATTCAAATAAATTATAAAAATCGGCATTTTTTATAACGGGGACAATTAAATTACCATCGGGTAATGCGGTAGCAATTCCAATATTAATATTTTTTTTTATTATTATATTAGTTTCATTTACGGATATATTTATCATAGGTAGATCTTTTATGGCTTTTATTACACATCTTACAAAAACAGACATTATTGTTAATTTTTCTCCTGTTTTTTTTTTAAAAGATTCTTTTAAATTTTCTCTCCACTTAACAATATTTGTTACATCTGCTTCAACAAAAGAAGTTACATGTGCTGATGTTTTTTTACTGTATATCATATGATCCGATGTTATTTTTCGTATTCTATTCATTTTTATAATTTTTTCGTTAAAATTATTTTTTTTTGATTTATACAATAAAATTTTTTTTGATTTTTTATTTTTTATATATGTTAATATATCATTTTTAGTAACTCTACCTTTTATACCTGTACCATTTATTGTTTCTAATTCATAAAAATTAATTTTTTCTTTTTCAGCAATTTTACGTACAATAGGGGAATAAAATATTTTATTATTTTCTTTTTTTATATAAAATTTTATTTCATTTTTTTTATCTATTTTTTTTGATGTTGTTAAAGTAGCTATAATACATCCTATTTCAACTATATCATTTTTATTATAAAATTTTTTTTTTAAAAATCCATTTATTGGAGATGTTATTTCTGAATTAATTTTATCGGTAGTTATTTCTACTAATATTTCTTCTTTTTTTATAAAATCTCCTTCTTTTTTTAACCAACGAATGATAGTTACTTCATTGATACTTTCACCTAAAGAAGGAATGGTAAGATTATATTCGCACATTTAAATTTATCATTATTATCTTTATATTATTTTCCATATGTACATTTTTTATAAAATTATATTTTTGCATATATATAAATCAAAAATAATAAATTCATTTTAAAAAATTTAAAAAATGAAAATTTTTTCTTTAAATCAAATTAAAAAAGCCGATCAACATTGTATTGATTTCGAACCAATTTCTAATTATAATTTAATGGAAAGAGCTTCAAAAAAATGTTTTGATTGGATAATAAAAAATAAAAAATTATTTGAAAATTTTAATTTTCCATTTATTATTTTATCAGGAAATGGAAATAACGGTGGCGATGGTTTATCTTTGGCTAGACGATTATATATTTTTGGAATAAAAGTCTCTGTATATATAATTAATATTTCTAGTCATTATTCTAATGAATTCTTAATAAACAAAAAAAAAATATTAAAATATAATATAAGATGTATAAATATATATGAAAATGACGAATATCCTTCTTTATGTGAAAAAAGTTATATTATTGATTCAATAGTTGGCGTAGGATTTAATAAACCTCTTAATAAATATTGGGAATCATTCTTTAATTTTATAAATAAAAAAAATTTTTTATCTATTTTATCTATAGATGTACCATCTGGTATGTTTATTGACAATAATGAAAATTTTGATAAAATTATTAAATCAAATAATATTATCAAATCTGATTATATATTAACTTTTCAAGTTCCAAAATTACCATTTTTTTTACCTGATTATAAAAAATATGTAAAAAAATGGTATATTTTGAATATTGGATGGAAAGACGAATTTATAAAAAAAATATATACAAAAAATTTTTACATAGATAAAAAAGTTGTTTACCATATGAAAAAAAAAAGAGAAAAATTTTCTCATAAAGGAAATTATGGTAATGGAATTATTATAGGAGGTTCATATGGAATGATAGGATCTATAGTACTTTCTGGAAAAGCTAGTTTTAAATGTGGAATTGGAAAACTAAATATATTTGTTCCAAGTTGTGGATACGATATAATTCAAAACAATATATTTGAAGCAATTGTAAAAACTGATAAAAATAATAATTATATAAGTAATATAAATATTCCAGAAAATATAAATTCAATAGGAATAGGAATGGGAATGGGAGTTAATAAATTTACTGTTAATGCATTTAAATCATTTTTAATATATATTAAAAAAAAAAAAAGATTTATACCTATTTT
The DNA here is from genome assembly GCF_014252375.1 of Blattabacterium cuenoti. Lineage (GTDB taxonomy): Bacteria > Bacteroidota > Bacteroidia > Flavobacteriales > Blattabacteriaceae > Blattabacterium > Blattabacterium cuenoti_AH. The sequence continues at coordinate 8,384 of NZ_CP059221.1, forward strand.
AATAGATGCTGACGCTATAAATATATTATCAAATAATTTAAATTTATTAGACTTTCTTCCAAACAAAACTATTATTACTCCACATCCTAAAGAATTTAAAAAATTATTTGGTTCGTGGAAAAATGATTATCATAAATTATATATTCTAAAAAAAATGTCTAAAAAATATAATATGTATATAATATTAAAAGGTGCATATTCTATAATTTCTACTCCTTATGATGAACTTTATTTTAATAGTACAGGAAATCCAGGTATGGCAACTGCTGGTAGTGGAGATGTTCTTTCGGGAATGATTTTAAGTTTTCTATCTCAAGGATATTCACGTAAAGAATCATGTATTATGAGTGTTTACTTACATGGATTAGCAGGAGATATTGCCTCTAAAGAAAAAAATGAATGTTCTATTATTGCTACAGATATTGTAAATTATATACCAAAATCCATTAAAACAACTTTTTAAAAAAAACTTCATATAAGTTATAAAGAATAATATTAATAATTATTAAAAAGCATATTCTATATAAAAAATCTCCATGTTTTGTATAAAAAGTTTTTTTTGAATTAGAATATATTTTATTTTTTAAAATACCTTCTTTTCCATAATCTATTTTAGAAATTATATTTCCTGTATAATCAATAAAACAAGAAATTCCAGTATTAGCTGATCTAGCTATATATTTTCTATTTTCAATAGCTCTCAAACGTGCATAATATAAATGTTGTTTACAACCCTGTGAATTACCCCACCATCCGTCATTAGTAATAACTACCATTATATTTGCATTTTTTTTAAAAAATTTAGAAACATATTCTCCAAAAACAGATTCATAACAAATTATAGGAGCTATATTTATTTTTGAATCATAATTATTAAATACAAAAGAATTATTTTGTTTTCCTAATTCTATTACTCCTCCACCAAAGTTTAGTAATATGTTTCCTATTATTGGATATAATATTTTTTTATATGGAAAAGACTCAACAGCTGGAACTAATTTAGATTTATGATGATATAAAAGATTTTTATCTGTAGATCTTATTTGAACAACTGAATTAAAAACATCAATCCATAAATTATTTTTTTTTAAAAATGGTTTAGAAGTCTCACTTTTATTTTTATTATTATAGATTGTTAATAATTCTAATCCAACTATAAATGTTGTATATGGGGATTTAATCTTGAAATAATTTATAAAGTTAGAAATTATTTCATTTTTTTTTAAATTATTAGTTATTGTCTTATTTTCATTACCAGGAAATGAAGTTTCAGGAGCTACAATTAACATAGATTTTTTTAAAAAATCTATATTCATTAATTTTTTAAATTTAATAATTAACTCTTTATTTGATAATTTGTATTTTTGGTTATATGAATCAATGTTAGGTTGTAATATTAATGTTTCAATACATTTATCATTTTTTATTTTTTTACAATTAAAATAAATAATATTTGATATAAAAATCATACAAAATATTATTGATATATTAATAAATAAATTTCTGTATAAAGAAATTAAATTATTATTTTGTTTATATTCAATAATTGAATTTATAATTCCAATATTTACAATCCATATCCATATAGTCCCACCTAACACTCCAGTATATTCATACCATTGAATCCATTCAATACGATTTGAAAATCCATTCCCTAAATTAAGCCATGGCCATGATAATTCCCATTCTAAATGCATTTTTTCAAATAATATCCAAAAACATATTAAAAATATATATCCTAATTTAGGTAAATCTGTATTTTTTTTAAAAAATGAGTAAGTTGTAAATACAACAGACATCATTATAGAATTTATAGTTACAGGAATTAGATACGCTTCTATAGCAAAACTACCATCAGATCTTTTTGCATAATGTAACCACCATGTAGAAATAGAATTCCAAATTAAAAAAGAAGTAAAAGAAAAAAATAATATATAAAAATAACTCTTTTTATTTAAAAATTCTTCCAAATATAATAATGGAACAAATGCTACAAATAAATAAATAGGATCACCATTGGTTGGCCAACCTATACTTAATAAAAGTCCAGAAAATATACTATATAAAAAAGATTGAGTTTTACTTATTTTTATAATTTTTTTTTAAAATGGAGTTGGCGGGATTCGAACCCGCGTCCAAACAAGTAAAATAAAAGCTTTCTACATATTTATCCAAAAAAAATTTTTCAATTTATATTCAGTTTTTGGAATCAAAAATATAAATCTACTATTCAAAATTAATCTAAAGAAAATTTAAGAATAATCAATTTTCTTAGTTCCTTATTTTTATTAAGTACCTTCATAATACAAAAATCATAAGGAAAAAATTTTTGTGAAGATATTTTGCTATCATTAATATGATTATAGCTACTTATTAAAATAAGTTAAGCAGCAAAAGCGTATTCTTTTTCGCCGTTTATATTTTGTAATAAATTTTTTACGTGAATTTTATTACAGTTACACGATATGCTTACTTTTATTAAATCATGATGTCAATTACCATATAACAACCCCCTTAATTTTATTACAATATAAAAAAATTTTTTTTAATTTAAATAAAATTTCTTAATTTTTTTTTATCTAAAACTAGATTGATTGTATGCGTCAATTCTAATAAATAAAAATGTTAATATAGTAAAAGATAAAAAAGATGAGCCACCGTAACTAAAAAATGGTAATACAATTCCAATCGTAGGTAATAACCCCATAACCATACCTAAATTAATAAAAAAATGAATAAAAATAATATTTCCAACTGAATAACCTAAAACTCTTCCAAAATAATCTTTTTGTCTTTCTGATAAAAAATATATTCTACCTATAAATAATAAATAAAATATTATCAATATTGTACTTCCAATAAATCCCCATTCTTCTCCTACTGTACAAAAAATATAATCAGTATGTTGCTCTGGAACAAACTTACCTTTTGTTATTGTTCCTTTATGAAATCCTTTTCCAAATATATTTCCAGATCCAATAGCAGTTTTTGAAAATAATAAGTTATATCCTATATTATCTCTATATTTTTTGTCAAATTCATTTTGAAATAAAATGTTAATTCTATCTTTATGATGTGGTTTTAAAAGTTTTTTAAAAAAAAATGGAGAGAAAATAGATAAAAAAGAAAATAACAAAAATAGAAAAATATTTTTATATATTTTTCTATTCTTAAAGAATAAGATAATAAAAATTATTAATAAAAATGGAATAATAAAATAATATGGAACAATTAATGAAAGTAAAAATAATAATATAGAAAATATACAATAAAATATAAAAATAAGAGAAAGTCCTTCTCTATATAAAGTTAAAAAAAAAGAAGAAAAAATTATTGATGATCCTGGATCAGGTTGTATAAATATTAATATAGATGGAACTATTAATATTAACATAATTAAAAAAAATATTTTTTTATTATTTATGTTATATTTTTTTAATAAATAAGCAATAATTAAAGAAGTTGATATTTTAGATAATTCAGATGGCTGAAAATTAATGTTTCCTATAACATACCATGATTTTGATCCATTTATGTCTTTTCCAAAAAAAAATACACCTATTAAAAGAGATAATGTAATTATGAAAAAAAATGGAGAAAAATTTATATAATGAATAGGTTTAAATATAAAAATTATAAATATTGATATAAAACTAAAAATAATCCAAATTAATTGTTTTTCAGCTTTTTCATTAGATACAGAATATAAATTTATATAACCAAAAATAGTTATAAAAAAATAAATAATTATAATTTTCCAATCTATAATATAATTTCTATTTCTTCTTATTATTGGTATTTCTTGCATCTTTATTTTTTAATTTTTTTTATTTTATAAATAGAATCATAAATTTTTTGTAGATTAGATTTAATTATTCTTTTTTCAATATCTTTTCTATAAATATTATTACTAATATATTTTTCAGCAACAAGACTAGCAATAGGTCCAGCTAAATTAGATCCAAATCCTCCATTTTCTATAATTACAGATACAGCAATTTTAGGATTTTTCACAGGAGCAAACAATATAAATATAGAATGGTCTGGTAATGATATTATTTTCTTATTAATTTTAATAAAATTTTGAGAAGTACCTGTTTTACCTGCCATTTTTATATTAGGACATCGAAAAGATCTTCCAGTTCCAACCATAAAAACTTTTTCCATTCCATCAATAACTACATTAAAATAATTTTTGTTTTTTATTTTTGTTTTTAATTTTTTATAAATTATTGATTTTTTATTATTAATATTTTTTATAATATGTGGAATATAGAAATAACCTTTATTAGCAATAATACATGATAAATTTGCTAATTGCATTGGAGAAACGTTTACCTCTCCTTGCCCAATACTATTTGATATAATTGTTATAGCATTCCATTTGTTTTTTCCATATTTTTTATCATAAAAATCTCCAGAAGGTATTAAATTTTTTCTAGATTTATACGATATTAAATCATAAGGAAAATCATAATCGAATCCAAAACTTTTAACAATTTTATTCCATTCATTTACACCAACTTTTAAATCTTTTGGATATTTTTCTACAATACGTTTATAAACTTGTGCAAAAAAATTATTACAAGAAATAGCAATAGCTTTTTTAACGTTTATTGGAAATCTATGATTTGAACCAGATATACATTTAATTCTTTTTTTTCCATATCTAAATCCATTATGACATATAAAGTTAGTATTTTCATTAATTACTCCCATTTGAAGACCTGCTAATTCTATTAATAATTTAAATGTTGATGCTGGAGAATAACGGGCTTGTATAGATCTATCAAATAAAGGATTATTTAAATCATTAATCAATCTTTTAAATTCTTTATTACGATTTTTACCAACTAATAAATTAGGATTGCTAATTGGACTAGAAACTAAAGATAATATTTCTCCATTTTTTGGATTAATAGCTACTACTCCACCTTTTTTATTAACCATAAGGTTTTCTACATATTTTTGTAGATTCCAATTAATAGTTAAAGTTACATCACTTCCACTTATAGCTTTAATATTATTTTTTTTGTTATTATAACTATCTATAATAGATCCATTTTTATCTCTTAACCAATAATTTATTCCTTTTTTACCTCTTAAAAATTTTTCACAAGATTTTTCTATACCTGCCCATCCTATAAAATCACCTAGTTGATAATATTCTGATTCTCTTTTTATATCATTATCTGTAACTTCTCCTATATATCCAAATATATTTGTGGAACTTTTTACATTATAATCTCTAATAGATCTCTTTATCCAATCAAAACCTTTAAATTTATATAATTTTTCTTGTATAGAAGCGAATTTTTCTTTTGAAAGAAAAGGAACAAATACAGACGGTAAATATCTTGAATAAGATTTTGCTTTTTCTAAATTTTGAAAAAAAATATTTTTTTTAATACCTACTATATCACAAAATTCTTTAACATTAAAATTTTTTTCTTCCATAAGAATTGGGATAATAACTAATTCATAAATAGATTTATTAAAAACTAGTAATTTATGATTACTATCAAAAATAAATCCCCTGTCAGGAATAATTATTTCCTTTTTTATAGAAGTATTCAAGGCATTCAAAATATATTTATCTGTATAAATTTGTATATAAAACAATCTAGATATAAATATAAAACCTACTATAAATAATAATAAATAAAAATTAAATAATTTTTTCAAATTCTAGTTTTTCTAAAATTTCTAAAAGAAAAGTAGATAATACATAAAATTGTTGTAAAAACACTACTAAATAATGTTTTAAAAAAAATTATTTTATTAATTACAACTGAACCATTTGATAATTCTATAATTAATAATGATATGTCATGTATTAAAACTAATGAAAAAATATAAAATATCTTTTTAAAAAAAGGTAATTCATAAATTGAAAAATTTTCTTGATTAAAATTATTTCCATCAAAAAATTGTAAAAAATTTATTCTTAAAAAAGCACATAAAGTAGTAGAAAAAGCATGTATTCCCCCTGTATTCATAAAACAATCTATAATAAAACCAATAAAAAAAGAAAAAAATAAAAAAATATGTTTATTCCATCTATATGGATATATTAATATAAAAATAATATATATATAAGAATATTCTCCTAAAAATATAGGATTATTAAAAATTGATATTTGAACTAAACAAATAAAAGAAATATAAAATGTTGAAACAACGATTTTTTTTATAAAATTCATCTATTAATTTTCAACTTTATTAATATCAACAAATTCTTTTTTAAAAATATTTGTAACAACATATGCATTTCCTATATTAGAAAAATCAGAAAATAATCTTACTTTTATTATAAAACTTGCATGTTCATTATCTAATTTATATGATTTTATAATACCAATTGGTATTCCTTCTGGAAAAGTTTCTGATTTTCCATCTGTTTCTATAATATCTCCAATATTTATATTGCAATATTTAGGTATGTCATGTAAAATTACATATCTATAGCTAATACCATTCCATATAATGGTTCCAAAGTTTTTATTTTTTTTTATTCTTGCATTAATTTTAACTCTTAAATTAAGAAGAGATATAGCTGTACTAAAATGTGGAGTAGTTTTAATAATAATTCCAGCAATTCCATTTGATAAAATCAATCCCATATCTGCTTTTATACCATCTAAACTTCCTTTATTAATAATCATGTAATTTTCTTGTTTATGAATACTATTACCTATAATTTTTACTGGAGTAAAAGTATATTCTTGAAGATATTCTATATTTCTTTTTATAAAATTATCAGGTGTTTTTATTATTTTAGAAAAAACACTTTCGTTATGTAATCTACTATTTTCATTTAATAAATTTTCATTTTCTTTTTTTAAAAAGAAATAGTTTTGTAATTCATAAATAGTTTTGTAAATATTCCCAACTATAAAATTAGATCCATTACAAATAAGTTTTGAATCTGAATTAAAATTTGAAAAAGAAAAAAAAATAGATATAGATTCTAATAAAAAAAATAAAATTAAAAAGCGCCATTTTAATATAAAACAAAAAAGATCACGCATTTTTTTCCATTTACTTCGTTAAAAACGTAAATTTACCAATATTATTTAAAGCAACACCTGTTCCTTTTACTACTGCTCTAAGTGGATCATCCACTAAAAAAACAGACAGACCTGTTTTTTTAGAAATTCTTTTATCTAATCCTCTCAAAAGTGATCCACCACCAGCCATATAAATTCCAGTTTTATATATATCTGCTGCTAATTCTGGTGGGGTTTTTGATAAAGTTTCCATTACAGCATCTTCTATTCTTAGAATTGATTTATCAAGAGCAGGTATTGTTTCTTTATAAGAAAGATTCATTTCTTTAGGTTTACCAGTAGGTAGATCTCTTCCTCTTATATGAATATCTTCTGGAATAGGATCTATTGACTCCATAGCTGCACCTATTTCTATTTTAATTTTTTCAGCCGTTCTTTCTCCTATATATAAATTATATTTACTTCTAAGAAAATATGAAATATCATTAGTAAATACGTCACCAGCTATTTTTATAGACTTTTGACAAACAATACCTCCAAGTGCAATAACACCACACTCTGTAGTACCTCCACCTATATCAATAATCATATTACCTTCAGCTTTAGTTACTGATATTCCAGAACCAATAGCTGCTGCCATCGGTTCTTCTATCAAGTAAACTTCCTTAGCATTTAAATGTTGAGCAGAATCTTTTACTGCTCTTTTTTCTACTTCTGTTATCCCTGAAGGTATGCATATAACCATTGTTAATGATGGAGTGAATATTTTACTATTAATACCAGGTATTTTTTTTATGAATTCTTTTATCATAAGTTCTGCAATTTGATAATCAGCAATAACCCCATCTTTTAATGGTTTATATATTTTTATACTTTCATGTGTTTTCCCTTGCATTTGTTTAGCTTCTTCCCCAACTGCTAAAACTTTTTTATTTCTTAGATCTATAGCAATTATAGAAGGAAGATCTACCACTACCTTACTGTCATGCATAATAAGAGTATTTGCTGTTCCTAAATCTATAGCTATCCCTTGAGTAAAGAGATTCTTCATAAAATTGACTACTAATCCCATTAATATTTTTTTTTATGAAAATATCTACCTAATTTAAACAAAAATTATACTTTTTCAGTAAATTATATACTAATAATTTTTTCTTTGTATGTTAAAAGAACATGATATATTCTTGTTAATAGGAGGAAACCAAGGAAATAGAAAAAAATATTTAGATGAATCATCTATTTTAATAGATAAAAAAATTGGAAAAATAATAAAAAAATCTTCTTTTTTTAAAAGTGAAGGATGGAAAATGAAAAAAAACACTCCATATTTTTTAAATCAAATTATAAATATAAAAACTTTTTGTTCTCCTATTTCTTTGATGGATAAAATAAAAAAAATAGAAAATTCTATAGAAAAAAAAAGTGAAATAATAACTTATAAAAATAAAAGAATTTATAAAAATAGAAAAATAGATATAGATATTTTATTCTATGATCAATTAATTATATATACATCAAACTTAAATCTAATTATACCACATTATCTATTTCATTTAAGGAAATTTATTTTAATTCCTATGTGCGAAATTAATCCAAATAAATTACATCCTGTATTTAAAATGACAATTCTAGAAATATTAGGATCATGTTCTGATAATTCCATAGTAAAAAAATTTTTATAAAAAATATTGTATATTTATTTGAAAAATGATATTGTGATATATTATGATAAAAATAAAATAATTAAAATATATTTTTATATATTTTGTTATTTATTTTTTTTTTTATTTTTATCTACTGAAGTTTTTTCTAAAATCATAAAAAAAAACAAAAACAAACTTTATATTATTCATGCTGATTTTATACAAAATTATAAATTAAATAAATTTATAATAAGTGGAAATGTTCATATTAAGTATGATAAATATCATATTTTTTGTAAAAAATTAATTTATGATAAAAGTAATAATAAATTTTTTGGGTATGGAAAAATTAAAGTAAAATTAAATAATTTAAAATTATCATCTAATTATGTAGAATATTATAAAAAAAATAATGTATCTCAATTAAAATTTATAGGTGATACTTTACTTAAATATAATAAAATAAAATTAATTTCTAATAAAATTAACTTTTTTATTAAAAGTAAAAGATTTCAAGCAATTAAAAGTGTTTTATTTATTGATAAATTAAAATTAATAACTAATAAATTTGAGTATAATTTCTTATCAAAAAGACTTATTTGTAATAACCAAGGAACTATTTTTTATAAAAATTATATTATTCATAGTAATAAAGGTTATTTCTTACCTGAGAAAGGAAAAATAGAATTAAAATATGGAATAAAATTTATAGATAAAAATCAAAAAAAATATTTAATATATACAAAAAAATTAGACTTTTTTACAAAAAAAGAAATTATTATATTTAAATCATTTAATTTATTATATAGAAGTAATAAGAAAAACTTTTTATATTCTGACAATGTACTTTTAAACTTAAAAAAAAAAATTTTTTTATTTAAAAATATAAATTTACGATATAAAAATACTTACATAAAATGTAAAAGTCTTTTTTTTAATAATAGAATAAATAATGGATCTTTTAAAAAGATAATTTTAAATAATTTAAAAAAAGATTATTTAATATATGGAAATAATGGATTATTTAGTTTTAATAAAAAAAATGTTAATGTTACAATTAATAATTCTAAAATTGTTATAAATAATATAAAAAATTATACAATATTTATATATTCTAAATATTTAAAAACAATATTTAATAATAATTTTTCTAATTATTCAATTAAATCATTTAATAATAAAATAATAGTTCCAAATCAAAATATATCAGCATATTGTTATTTACTAAAATTCATAAAAAATAATATTAGATTATTGAAAAATATAATAATTAAAAAAGATAATGATAAACAATTATTTGGAGATGATATTAATATTAATTTAATTAATAAAGAAATAAAAGATATAACAATAAAAAATATTTTTTTCTCAAAAAAAAATAATTCAAAAGAATTTAATCAAATAAAAGGTGATGTTATGGTAGGAATATTTAAAAAAAATTTTGTGAAAAAAATTTCTATAAGTGGTAATGTTAATGGAATAATATTTTTACCATTAGGTGAAGAAAAATTATTAAATAAATTTTATACAAAAAAATTGTTATTATACATAGAAAATAATAAAATAAAAAATATTGATTTTTTTGATAAGAAGAACTATAACTTTTTATTTTTTAAAAATGATAATAATCTTCCAAAAGAATCAATTTTTCTTCCTGAATTTAAATGGATGGAAAAATAAATGTAATTTTTCAAAAGTATTTTTATGAGCATAGAAAAAGAATTCATCAAATATCAAGCTCAAACTAGTAATTTTCCAATAAAAATAGAAATTAATAGTGGAAAAGGAAGTTATCTTTATGGTAAAAATGGGAAAAAATACTTAGATTTTATATCTGGAGTTTCTGTAAATATATTGGGGCATAGAAATAAAAAAATAAATAATTCTATAAAAAAACAGATAGAAAAATCTTTACATACTATGGTATATGGAGAATTTATTAATAAAAATTGTGTAAAATTATGTAAAAAAATATCAAAATGTACTCCAAAGAATTTAACTACTACTTATTTAGTTAATTCAGGAACAGAAGCAGTAGAAGGAGCAATAAAATTAGCAAAAATTTATACTAATAAAAAAGAAATTATTGCTTGTAGAAATTCATATCATGGCAGCACTTATGGATCTTTAAGTTTAATAAATAATAATAAAAATAAAGTATTTGATCCTTTAAATAATATAAAATTTATTAATTTTAATGATAAAAATGATATTAAAACAATAACAAATAATACCGCTTGTGTTATATTAGAAACAATACAATGTTCTAGTGGAATTATATTGCCTGACATTTCATTTTTAAAAGAAATTAGAAATATATGTAATAAAAAAAAAGTTTTAATGATTTTAGATGAAGTACAGACTGGTTTTGGAAGAACTGGGAAACTTTTCGCATTTGAACATTATAACGTGTCTCCCGATATATTAATAATAGGAAAAGGAATGGGTGGAGGAATGCCAATTAGTGCTTTTGTTTCATCTAATAAAATAATGAGGACATTTTGTGATAGTTCATATTTTGGCCATTTTACAACATTTGGTGGTAACCCTGTATCTGTAAGTGCTTCTTTATCTACTTTAGATCAAATTATAAATTCAAAAATAATAGAAAAATTATTATATAAGGAAAAATTAATAAGAAAATATCTAGTTCATCCAAAAATAATAAAAATCCATGGAATTGGTTTATTATTAGGTATCGAATTATCTAATAAATATTTTGCAGAAAAATTATTAATAAAATGTATAAAAAATGGACTTATTTTATTTCGTTTTTTATTCTGTGATTATATACTTAGAATTACTCCACCTCTAAATATAAAGAATAATGAAATAAAAAAAGGATGTTTAATTATTATTAAAAGTTTAAACCAGATAAAATAATAAATATATTGAGATTTTTTATTGAATTATCTTATAATGGGAAAAATTTTTTTGGATGGCAAATTCAAAAAAAAGTTAATACAATAGAAAAAAATGTGGAGTATTGTTTATCAACACTTTTAAAAAAGAAAATAAATATTATAGGAGCAGGAAGAACTGATAAAGGAGTCCACGCTAAACAAATGTTTGCACATTTTGATTACGATAATGAAATAAAAAGTAATTTTTTAGTAAAAAGATTAAATATTTTTTTACCTAAATCAATAAAAATAATAAATATTTTTAATGTTAAAAATAATGTTCACGCTAGGTTTAATGCTATAAAAAGAATATATAAATATTATATAATTTGTGATAAAAATCCATTTAATCAAGATTTTTCTTGGAATTGTTTTTATAGACTAAACATAAAAAAAATGAATATAGCATCAAAAATATTATTGTTATATAAAGATTTTAGTTCTTTTTGTAAAAAAGAAAATAAAATTAAAACAAATAATAATTGTAAAATTTATAGATCCTTTTGGATAAAAAAAAATAATTATTTATGTTTTACTATTGAAGCTAATAGATTCTTAAGGTCAATGGTAAGATCAATTATTGGAACAATTATTGATGTAGGAAGAAATAAAATTACTATAAATGATTTTATAAAAATTATAGAATCTAAAAATTTTAATTATTGTAGTCCATTAGTACCATCTTGTGGATTATTTCTTACTAAAATATTGTATCCAAAAAATATTTTTTTATAATTTTATGTACATTTTATGTATGTATCTTCTATTACATTATTTATCCAATTTTTTACTTTATTTTTATTATTTAAATATTTTACTATATTTTCAATATATTTATAATCTTTTTCCAAAGAAATAGGTCTTTCATCAAAAAAATCTAAAAGTTTTATTACAAAAAAATAATTATTTATTTTTCCTTTAAAAATCTTTGATATATCATTTTTGTTTAACTTTAAAAATGAATTTCCAAAATATTTTAAAATTGTATTTTCATCAACTAAAATGTTTTCATTAAAAAATATATTATTTTTTGTTGAAATTTCTTTATTAATAAAATTAATATTATTATTATACTTATGTTTTATTTTATTTATTATACTATCTGTAATTTTTTCTGCGTTTTTTAATTCATTTTTAGAATATTTTTTTTCTAGAAAAAAATCTTTAATATATACTTCATTATATTTCATACTTTCTAATTTTATTATATGAAATCCATCATTTGTTTCAAAAGGATCAGATATTTCTTTTTCTTTTAATGAAAATATTATTTTAAATTCCTCTGGAATTTCCTCTATTTTTAATTTTTTTATATTTAATTTTTTATTATTAAATGAAGGATTAATATTCATTTCTTTTTTTATTTTATTTAAATAGTTTAACGTTTTTTTTCTTAAAACATTATTTCCTTTTGGATATATAATAATATATGATATAAGTAATTTTTTCGGAAATACAGCTATTTTATCTTTATTAAGATCATAAAAAAAAGATTTTATCTCATCAGGAGATACCTCTACATTATTAGTTATTTTATCAATCATTTTATATATAGATTGTTTATCCTTTTCAAAAGAAATTAATTTATCCAAAAATAAATTTTTATCATCTTTAATATTTTTTAAAAATTTATTACGATTATAATCATCTAATTTCCCTACTTCTTTATTAAGAAAAGAACGAATAGATTCTTTTATTTCTTCATTATCAATTTTTATATTATTTTTTTTAGAATGAAACAATATTAATTTTTTAATTATTAAATCATTTAATTTATTTTTTGATAAGTTTTCACAAAAATCTTTTATTGAATATCCTGAATCTTTAATGTCAGATTCCAAAATAATTTCATCTCCAACAATTGCAACAATTCCATCTATTTTTTGTGATTTTGAAATTGATAAAGCTAATAACGAACTATAGGAATAAAAAAATAAAAAACAAAAAAATAATATAAAAGATTTAAAAAAATTATTTTTAATCATAAATAAAATTTCATTTAATAATAAAATTAAATATTAATATTTTTAAATAAAAATAAATAATGATATTAGAAGTTAAAAATATATACAAAAAATATAAAAAAAAATATATAGTAAAAAATGTTTCCCTACATTTAAATAAAGGTGAAATAGTTGGATTAGTTGGACCAAATGGTGCTGGGAAAACTACTATATTTTATATTATAGCTGGATTATTAAAACCAGATAAAGGAAAAATAATACTTAATAACGAGAATATAACAAAAAAACCTTTATATAAACGATCTAGAAAAGGAATAGGATATTTATCACAAGAACCATCTATTTTTAAAAAATTAACTGTTGAAGAAAATATATTATCTATTTTAGAAATGCATAAAAAATTTTATAAAGATAGAATAAAAATAACAAAAAGATTAATTAATGAGTTTAATTTAGAAAAAATAAAAAAAGTTTTTGGTGAATCTATTTCAGGTGGAGAAAGAAGAAGAACTGAAATTGCTAGATGTTTATCCACAAATCCTAAATTTATTCTTTTAGACGAACCTTTTTCTGGAATTGATCCGATATCTATAGAAGATCTACAAAAAATATTACTTAATTTAAAAAAAAAAAATATAGGAATATTAATTACAGATCATAATATTCAAGAAATATTTTCTATAACAAATAGAATTTATCTTATGTATAAAGGAAAAATATTAAAACATGGAACTTCAAAAGAAATTATTAGTAATTCATTAATAAAAAAAATATATTTAGGTAATTTTTTTAATAAATGAATTTTAATAAAAAAAAAGAAATAGACTTATTTTTAAATGGAATACCTCCTTCTTTTAAAAAAAATTTTTTAAATAAAAAAATATTTGCTGTTGATGGAGCTTATTCATATTTAAAAAAATATAAAATACCTATAGATTATCTTAGCGGAGATTTTGATTCTTTTTTATATAAAAAAGAAAATATTTTAGTTAAAAAATCAATATTTAATACTTATAATCAAAAAAAAACTGATTTTGAAAAAGCTTTAACTATAATTATTGAAAAAGGATTTAATAACGTTAATGTATGGGGAGCTAGCGGAAAAGAACAAGATCATTTTTTGGGAAATTTATCTACCGCATTAAAATATAAAAAAGAAATATCCATTATATTTTATGACTATTATCATTCATATTTTTTTCTAGAAAAAAAATCAAAATTGTTTGTAAAAAAAAATAAAAAAATATCTTTATTTCCATTTCCTAGTGTATTAAAATTAAAAACTAAAGGATTAAAATATAATATAAATAATACTGATATGGAAATAGGGAAAAATATTGGAATAAGAAATAAATCAGTTGAAAATTATATTGAAATTCTTTATAAAAAAGGAGAATTATTAATTTTCATAGAAAATTAAAAAATGTTTTATATACTTAATTTTTTTATAATATTTTTTACGTTAATAGCAGATTTATGAAATAATTTCATTTCATTACTATTTAATTTCAACTCTAAAATTTTATCAACACCATTTTTTCCTAGTATAACTGGAACACCTAAAAATATACCATTTATTCCATATTCTCCATTAAGAAATGAAGAACAAGAAAAAATTCTTTTTGAATCTTTTAGTATAGATTCAATCATATTAACAATAGAAACTGATGGTGCAAACCAAGCAGATGTCCCCAAATAATTTACTAATTCTTCTCCAGCCTTTTTAGTTTTATTAATAATTTCTTCATTTTCTACTTCTGATATAAATTCTTTTATTGGTATTCCTGATATGGAAGTATACCTATATAAAGGTACCATAGTATCTCCGTGTCCACCTATTAATAATGATTGAATATCAATAGGAGATATACCTATTTTTTTAGATAAAAAAAAACGATATCTAGCAGTATCTAATATACCCGCCATTCCTATTATTTTATTTGAAGAAATATTAGATTTAATATAACCTATATATGTCATTATATCTAATGGATTAGATACAATTATAAATTTTGCATTTGGAGACAAATTAATAGCTTCTTTAACAACATTACTAATAATCTTACTATTAATATCTACTAAATCATCACGGCTCATCCCTTTTTTTCTTGGCATTCCACAAGTAACAACTATTATTTCAGAATTTTTTGATTTTAAATAATCATCTGTATATCCATATATTTTTGTATTTGATCCTGTTAAAGGAATCATTTGAGATATATCCAAGCTTTTTCCTTTAGAAATATTTTTTTTAACATCTATAAGAATTATTTTATTTACTATATCTTTTTGTGCTAAAAAACTAGCACAATATGTTCCTACATTTCCTGATCCAATTATAGTAATTTTCATTTTTATACATTAATTTTTTTATAAATTTGCATAAATTTTTAATTTTTTATATTAAAAAAATATAATTTATTATAATGAATAATAATGAAGGATTAATAAAAAAAGAAAAGTTTTATAATAGACATATTGGTCCATCTTATGATGAAATAAATTTAATGTTGAAAATATTAAATTTTTCTTCTATTGAAGATTTTATAAAAAAAACAATACCTGAAGAAGTTAGATTTAAAGGAAAATTAAAGATACCTAACGATATGTCAGAATATCAATATTTAAATCATATTAATAACATTGGTAAAAAAAATAAAATATATAGATCTTATATAGGATTAGGATATAGAAATACTATTCTTCCAAGTGTTATACAAAGAAATATTTTGGAGAATCCAAGTTGGTATACGTCTTATACTCCTTATCAATCTGAAATATCTCAAGGCCGTTTAGAAGCATTAATTAATTTCCAAACAATGATATCTGATCTTACAGGAATGAAAATAAGCAATGCATCAATGTTAGATGAATCATCAGCAGCTGGAGATGCTATGTTTATGATTTATATAAAAAAAATTAAAGAAAAAAAAATTTATAATGATTGTTCTTTTTTTATTTCAGATGAATCTTTACCTCAAGTGATAAATGTTTTAAAAACAAGATGTTTTGGATTAGGAATTGATCTAATAGAAGGTAATCATAAAAATATAGAAAACTATTATAATAAAAAAAAATTTTTTGGGTTATTAATACCTTATCCTTCTTGTTTAGGAGAGATATATGACTATTCAAAATTAATTTCTTTTGCAAAAAAGAATGATATATCAATAATAGTTTCTGTAAACTTATTGTCTTTAGCTTTAATAAAGTCCCCGGGAGAATGGGGGGTAGATGTGTCAGTAGGTACAACACAACAATTTGGCATGCCTATGGGATATGGTGGGCCACATGCTGCATTTTTTTCTACTAATGAACAATACAAAAGATTTCTTCCAGGAAGAATAATTGGAATATCAGTAGATAAAAATAAAAAAAAATCTTTTCGTATGGCAATTCAAACAAGAGAACAACATATAAAAAGAGAAAAAGCTACATCCAATATATGTACTTCACAAGTATTACCTGCCATTATTTCTTCAATGTACGCTATATATCATGGAAAAAATGGAATAATTAGAATTGCAAAAAATATTCATGAATATACTAAAAAACTAGACTATTTACTATCTTCATTTAAAAACATTAATCAAATAAATAAATTTTATTTTGATACTCTTAGAATAAGAGTTAATTCTAAATATTCTATAGAAAAAATAAAAAAAATATCTGAAAAAAAAAAAATAAATTTTAGATATATAGATAATAATCATCTAACTATTTCGTTAGATGAAACTACTTGTGAAAAAGATATAAATGACATATCAAAAATTTTCTTTGAATCTGAATTAAATAATAAATTTTATAAAATAAATAATAATAAATATTCAAACAAATATTACATAAAAATTCCATCTTTCTTAAAAAGAAAATCTAATTTTTTTGAATATGAAATATTTAACAAATTTCATTCAGAAAACGAATTAATGCGTTATATAAAAAGACTTGAGAAAAAAGATATATCCTTAAACCATTCTATGATTCCACTAGGATCATGCACAATGAAATTAAATTCTGCTACAGAATTATTATCAATAACACAAAATGAATGGAAAAATATTCATCCATTTGTACCTAATAATCAATCAATTGGTTATAATATTATTATAAAAAATTTAAAAAATTATTTAAAAGAAATAACAGGTTTATCTGGAGTATCACTACAACCTAATTCAGGTGCTCAAGGAGAATATACAGGTCTTATGATTATTAAATCTTTTTTTTATTCAAAAAAAGAATACAAAAGAAATGTAGCATTGATACCATCGTCTTCTCATGGAACAAATCCAGCTTCTGCAAGTATGGCAGGAATGAAAATAATTTCTATAAAAAATAAAAATGATGGATCTATAGACATAAAAGATTTAATAAACAAATCGAAAGAATATAAAGATTATTTATCTGTACTAATGATAACTTATCCTTCTGTTAATGGAACTTATGAAAAAAATATAAAAAATATTATTGAAATTATACATAAATATGGTGGGTTGGTTTATATGGATGGAGCAAATATGAATGCACAAGTAGGATTAATAAAACCGTCTGATTTAGGAATAGATATATGTCATCTTAATCTTCATAAAACATTTGCAATACCACATGGTGGTGGGGGACCTGGAATGGGACCAATTTGTGTAAAATCTAATTTAATTCCATTTTTACCAACTAATCCTGATAAAATCAGTAAAAAAATAAATGATAAAAAATTAACAATTTCTTCTTCTCCATATGGTTCTTCTTTAATATTAACTATTTCTTATGCTTATATAAAATTATTAGGATCAGAAGGGCTTAAATTATGTACAGAAATATCATTATTAAACGCTAATTATATTAAAAATAAATTAATGAATCATTATAATATATTATATGTTGGAGAAAATAATATGGTAGCACATGAATTAATAATAGATTGTAAACCTTTTAAATCAATAGGAATAGAAGTTAACGATATTGCAAAGAGAATGATAGATTATGGATTTCATGCACCAACAATATCTTTTCCAGTAGAAGGGGCAATGATGATAGAACCTACTGAAAGTGAATCTAAAGAAGAAATTGATAGATTTATTAGCACACTTATTGAAATAAAAAAAGAAATTAAAGAAATAAAAGATGGAAAATTTTCTAAAGAAAATAATGTAATAAAAAATTCACCACATAGTATAAATACATTAACAAATGATGTATGGAATTATCCATATAGCAGAGAAAAGGCTGCTTATCCATTACCATGGGTTAAAAAATATAAATTTTGGCCTACTGTAGATAGAATTATTGATGGATATGGGGATAGAAACTTAATATGCTCATACTGTTGTTAAATTTGGAAAATATATTTTTTTATATTTAGAATAAGGGGCGATATTATTAGATGAAAACATATTATATTTATATTTTAAAAATCCAGTAATAGCTATCATTGCACCGTTATCAGTTGCTAAACATTTTTTTGGAACAAATAAATCGCAATTATTTTTTTTTGCATAAATAGAAAAATTATTTATAATTTCTTTATTAGAAGATACACCACCTGATAAAATTATCTTATTTATATTAGTTTTTAATACAGCCATATTTATTTTTTCTATAAGTATATCTGATATAGATTTTTGTATAGAAGCACATATATCATATATGTTTTTTTTAATAAAAAATGGTTCTTTTTTTGTTTTTTCTTCAATAAATTTTAATATATGAGTTTTAAATCCACTAAAACTAAAATCTAATCCTTTTATTAAAGGCTTTGGAAAAGTAAATTTTTTATTATTTCCATATTTAGAATACATTTCTATAGTTTCACCACCTGGATAACTAAATCCAATTTTTCTTGCTATTTTATCAATAGTTTCTCCTAATGCATCATCTAAAGTTGATCCTAATACTTTCATTTTAAAAAATCCATCTACTTTTATAATTTGTGTATGTCCTCCACTTATTACCAAACTTAAAAATGGAAATTTTGGAAAACTATTATTAAAGTTTGCATTTTTAATAAAATGTACAAGTATATGTGCCTGTATATGGTCTACTGGAATAATAGGTATATCTAATCCCATTGCTAATGATTTTGAAAATGAATAGCCTACTAAAATAGAATTAATTAATCCTGGACCTATTGTACACGATACAACATCAATATCATTTTGTTTTATTTTTGCTGTAGAAATAGATTTATTAACTGCTTCTAATAATTCCTCATCATGTAATCTAGCAGATAGTTCAGGAACTACACCTCCGTATTTTTTATGAACATGTTGATGTATTACAATATTAGATAATATTTCATTACATCTCATAATAGAGACTGCTGTATCATCACATGATGATTCAATTCCAATAACAATAATTTTTTTTTTCAAAAAAATAAAATATAATATTCTTTAATAAAGAAAAAAAAATCAGAAAGAAATAAAAATAAATTCATAATGTATCAATATAAATAAAATTTTTTTATAAAAAATAGATATTAAGATTTTAAATAAACAAATAAAGTAATTAACTTAGTTTTATATTGGAAGGGAGAATTGCCGGAGTGGTTAACGGAACAGTTTGCTAAACTGTCGATATATAAAATATCACGTGGGTTCGAATCCCACATTCTCCGTCAACGGGGTATAGCGTAGTTTGGTTATCGCGCCTGGTTTGGGACCAGGAGGTCGTAGGTTCAAATCCTGCTACCCCGATATTATTAGGTCACGTAGCTCAAATGGATAGAGCAACTGCCTTCTAAGCAGTAGGTTACAGGTTCGAATCCTGTCGTGATCATTATTTATTTTTTTTTTCCAATTAATATCTCATCTATCATTCCGTATTCTTTTGCTTCTAAAGAATTCATCCAATGATCTCTATCTGAATCTTTTTCTATTTTTTCAATTGGTAAACCTGAATGATTAGATATTATTTCATAAAGTTCTTTTTTTAATTTTAATATTTCACGAAATGAAATTTCAATATCTGAAACTTGCCCATGTGTACCACCTATAGGTTGATGAATCATAATTCTAGAATGTTTTAATGAAGATCTTTTTTTTTTTGCTCCAGAGCATAATAATACAGCAGACATAGATGCTGCTATACCAGTACAAATTGTTGATACATCTGGACTAACAATTTGCATTGTATCATAAATACCTAGTCCTGCATGTACTTCTCCTCCGGGAGAATTAATATAAATTTGAATATCTTTTTTAGAATCTATAGATTGTAAAAATAATAATTGAGCTTGTATTATGTTGGCTATTTGATCTTCTATTGGAGTACCTAAAAATATAATACGATCCATCATCAAACGAGAGAAAACATCCATTTGTGCAACATTTAATTTTCTTTCTTCAACAATATAAGGAGTTGTTAACTTTAAATATTCATTTATTTTTAAACCACTAATTTTCCTATGTTTTGTAGCGTATTTTATAAATTCTTTTGAATCTTTTTTATAATTAATTGTATCCATATTAATAAAAATTTTTCATAAAGTTACTTAATAATTAGTCTTTTTTATGTATGTACTAAAAGACGTATAAAATTAAAAATAAATTAAAAATTGTATAAAAAATTAGTATTACAAACGTTTATATATTCTATAGGATTAATTTTACCAAAGTTAGTAAACTACATTTTTATAAGGTTTTTTACTTTTTCGTTAAAAAGAGAAGAATTTTCTATTTATACAGATATGTATTCTATATCTTTTTTAATTATAGGATTTCTTTCATTTGGACTAGAAAATACTTATTTTAGATTTTTATATAAAAAAAATTATAATAAAAATATTGTTTTCTCTACTACTGTAATAATACAATTTTTTATTATTTCTATATTTTCTATTATATCAATAAACTTTTTAAAAAAATTAATAAATTTTACTGGATATTCAAATCATCCTGAATATTTTATAATATTTTTTTTTATAATAGTATTTGATACTATATGTACATTACCTATGGCATGGTTACGAATTAATGAAAAACCTTTTATATATTCTATAATCAATTTTGTTACTATGATTACACAATCATTGTTTACATTATATATGTTTTTTTGTTATAAAAATTATATTTTTATTTCAAAAAAAATTTATATAATAAGTATATATAATTTTATAAACACTATTACAAATAAAACAGGATACATATTTATATCTAATATGATTTCTTCTTTTGTTAATTTAATTTTAATAATACCTATTTTAATAAAAAAAGTTAAAATTGTTAACTTTAGTAAATCTATTGCAAAAGAAATGATTAATTACAGTATTCCTATTATGTTAGGAACAATCTCTTTTTCTGTAAATGAAAATTTAGATAAAATTTTAATTAAAAGATGGGTTTCAGATGAAATTAATGGTGCCTATTCTGCATGTTATAAAATAGCTTCTTTTATGAGTTTATATATTAGAATATTTCGTTTAGGAATAGAACCATTTTTTTTTAAAAAATCCAATGAATATAACGCAAAATATTATTATGAAGATATTACTTATTTATTTATTTTATTTGGATTGATTTTTTATGTTATAATATGTGGAAATATACAGTTTGTTAAAGATTTTTTAATAAATAAAAAATATCATACTACAATTTCTATTATTCCAATAATAATGATAGGAAATTTATTCTTAGGAATATATACAAACATGTCAATTGTTTATAAAATTATGAATAAACCTTTTGTAGGAACTTATATCTCTTTAGTTGGAGTAATTGTTACATTATTATTTAGTATAATATTTATTATTTCTCCAAATAATAATTTTTTAATTCCTGCTTGGGGAACATTTATGTCTTATGGATCTATGTTGTTAATTTTATTTTTTTGGAGTAAAAAAAATTATAAAAAATTTTGTAAAAATATAAAAAATATATTTATTCATTTTTTTATTGCAATTATACTTGTATATATGATGAATATAAATAAAATATTAGAAATTAATTTCATAATACAATTTACATATTTGTTAATTGTTTTTTTACTAGAAAAAAAAAGACTGTATAATTTAATTAAATAAAAAATGAATAATATTTTATTATTAAAAGATTATTTTCCAAAAAATATTTATAATAATAACTTAATATCACTAAATTCATTAGATAGAAAATTAATATCTACTGGTTATTGTATTTCATTAAAAACTTATAAAAAATGTTATTTTTTCATAAAAAAAATATTTATAAATGCTTTTTGTTTTATTCACATAACAAAATGTATGGAAATTAAAATAATTATGATTAATATTTCTTATGAAAAAATTTTTATTTATCCTAAAAATAAAATAGGAATAATAGATTTTTTTTCAAAAAATAATATTACTTGGAAATATTCATCAACTCTTAATTATAGTAAAAGAGGTAAAAAATGTTTTGGAAGTACTGGAATATAATAAATTAATAATAATGAAAATTTTAATCCCAATCGCAGGAAAAGGTATGCGTCTTTATCCACATACTTTATGTATTCCTAAAGCTTTTTTTTCTATTGCTGGAAAATCAATTTTAAAAAGATTATTAGACGAATTATTTGAATTAATTAAATATTTTTCAGTTAAAGAAATAATATTTGTAATACGTCCTAATGAACAAAAAAATGAAATAGAAGAAAAATTAAAAAAACTTACTTATGATATAGGAATATCTTATACTATTTATTATCAAGAAATACCACTTGGTACTGCAGATGCAATTTTGAAAGCAAAAGAATCTCTAATTGGACCAATAATTATTGTATTTTCTGATTCATTGTTTAATAAAATTTCTATTAAAGGAAAAATAAAAAAATATTCTGAAAATATTATATGGACAAAAAAAGTATCAAATCCTAGTTCTTTTGGTGTTGTTAATTGTAATAATTCTGGTAAAATTTTAAATTTTATAGAAAAACCAAATTATTTTATATCAGACTTAGCTATTGTCGGTTTGTATTATTTTAATAATGGATTAACTCTAAAAAAAGAATTGCAATATTTAATAGATAATGATATAAAAAATAATAAAGAATATCAATTAACATCTGTATTAGAAAATATGAGAAAAAAAGGAGAAACATTTATAAGTCATACAGTTAAAGATTGGATGGATTTTGGAGATAAAAGAAATACTATTTGTTCAAATTCAAAAATTTTATCTATGGAATATAAAAATAATTCAAAATTAATTCATAAAAATACCATAATTAAAAATAGTATTATTTTAAATCCATGTTACATAGAAAAAAATTCTATAATAGAAAATAGTATAATAGGTCCATATGTTTCCATAGGAAAATTTACAGAAATAAAAAATACTAGAATTAAAAGATCTTTAATTCAAAATAATACAAAAATAGTATATTCTAATTTAAAAAATAGTATAATAGGAAATTATGTAAATTATAAAGAATCAGAGAAAGAAGTAAATATAGGAGATTATTCTAATATAAATAATTCATAATTTTTTATTATATTTAATAAATTATAATAAACATGGGTTTTATATTTAATTTTCTTATATTACTTGGAACATTTGGAACCACAGAAATAGTGGTGATAGTTATTCTTGCACTCTTACTTTTTGGTGGAAAAAAAATTCCGGAATTAATGAGAGGTTTGGGAACAGGACTAAAAGAATTCAAAAAGGCTTCAGAATCTGATAATGATTCTGATTCTAATTCTGATTCAAAAAAATAGTTAATTTAATAATATATATTCTTTTTATATTTCGGCATTTATAATATTTTTTTCATTTATAAAAAATTTTTCAATTCATACTGAAAAACTGAAAAAAAATTAATGAATGACGAAAACGAAAAGTATTATATTTTTCTTATTTATTATAAAAAGTTTAATTATTAATTTAAACCTTAAGTTATTTAATTATAACTATAAAAAATCTATTTCAGATGATAAAAAAAATACAATAGATACGAATAAAAATTGTTTTCTTTATAAAAAAATATATGAAAAATGTACAAAAGGAGGAATGTGGTTATTACCATTTGGTAATAAATTTTTTTTTAAAAAAAAACAAATTGAAAAAAATATCATTGATTATTCATTATATAATTCATCAAAAAATAAAAATATTGATTACTTAAGTAAAAATGAATTAAAATTAAGATTAAAAAAAATCAATAAAAAATCCCAAATAAAAATTATAAAATATAATAATATAGTATATAAAACTGTATTAAAATATTTACGAGCAGGTAAATATATAGGAAAAATAATATCATTATCAAATTATTATTTTCCAATGTTTGAAGAAAAACTAGAAAAATATGGAATTCCTATAGAATTAAAATATTTGGCAATTGTAGAATCAAGTTTAAATCCTATTATAATATCTAATTCAGGAGCAAAAGGAATATGGCAATTTATGCCTAAAACTGGAAAATCATATAATTTACATACAAAAAATGTTTATGATGAAAGAAACGATCCAGTTAAATCTACCGAAGCTGCCTGTCGTTATTTAAAATATCTGTATATGAATATAGGTAATTGGGAACTATCATTAGCTGCATATAACTCTGGACCAAATATTGTAAATAAAATTTTGAAACGTGGTAAAAACAAAAAAAATTTTTGGAAATTATGGATATCATTTCCTAATGAAACAAAAAATTATGTACCTAAATTTATTGCAGTAAATTACATAATGAATTATTATAAAAAACATAATATATCTTCATATATTCACTTTCCAAAATATAGTATTAGAGATACTATACTAATACCTGTAAGAAAAAAAACACGTTTGATTTTTGTTTCCGACATACTTAATATTCCAATTCATGAACTAGTTTTATTAAATCCTAAATATTCAAAAGGAGTTTCAAAAAAAAATAATTTATTATTAAGAATACCCAGAAATAAAATTTTTTTATTAAAATATAGAAGTATTATTCGTGAGGATTAATTTTTTCAATATATTAAGTAAATATTTTTTTAATTACTTTATGAAAGAAAAAGTTGAACAAAAAAAAAAATTTTTAGAATCTATTTTGGATAAAATGGATAAAATGTATGGAAAAGGAACAGTTATGCGTATGGGTGAATCTGGCTTAAAAAATTTAGAAACTGTATCATCTGGATCAATTAGTGTAGATATAGCTTTAGGAATAAAAGGATTTCCAAAAGGTCGTATTATTGAAATATTTGGTCCAGAATCATCTGGAAAAACTACTTTAGCTCTTCATGCCATAAATCAATCTCAAAAGTTAGGTGGATATGCCAGTTTTATTGATGCAGAACACGCTTTTGACTGTTTTTATGCTGAAAAAATAGGAATTAATACAAAAGAATTAATTATTTCCCAACCAGATAATGGAGAACAAGCATTAGAAATAGTAGATAATTTAATAAAATCTGGGGTAATAGACATTGTAGTAGTAGATTCTGTAGCGGCATTAACACCTAAAAGTGAAATAGAAGGAGAGATGGGGGATTCAAAAATAGGATTACAAGCAAGATTAATGTCACAAGCATTGAGAAAATTAACATCTAGTATAGGTAAATCTAAAAGTATATTAATATTTATTAATCAATTGAGAGAAAAAATAGGAACATATGGTAATCCTGAAGTTACTACTGGTGGAAATGCATTAAAATTCTATTCTTCTATAAGAATAGATATAAGAAGAGGAGCACCAATAAAAATAGATGATAAAATAATAGGAAATAGAACTAAAGTAAAAATAGTAAAAAATAAGCTATCTCCACCCTTTAAAATAGCTGAATTTGATATTGTATATGGAGAAGGAATTTCAAAAACAGGAGAAATTTTAGATTTAGGAGTTAATTTAGGGATAATAAAGAAAAGTGGATCTTGGTTTAAATATAAAGATTTATCCTTAGGTCAAGGAAGAGATTCTGCTAAAGAATTTTTAAAAGAAAAAAATAATATTATTAATGAAATACAAAGAAATATAATAAATAAATATTAGAATATTATGAAAATTACTTTTTTAGGAACTGGAAATTCTCAAGGAATACCTATCATCGGTTCTAATAATCCTGTTTGTTTATCTAAAAATAAAAAGGATAAAAGATTAAGAAGTTCAGTATTAATAGAAATTAATTATCAACATTTTTTAATAGATTGTAGTCCTGATTTTAGATATCAAATGTTAAAAAATAACTTTAATAAGTTAGATGCTGTTTTAATTACACATGAACATTATGATCATATAGGAGGAATAGAAGATATAAGACCTTTTAATTTTATAGAAAAAAAAATTAAACATATCCCAATTTATGGATTAAATAGAGTATTAAAAAATATAAAAAAAAGATTTTTTTACATATTTTCTTCAAAAAAAAAAAATATTTTAAAAATTTCATTTAACGAAATAAATAATTATAATAATTTTTTTTATATTTTAAACATAAAAATATATCCATTATTAATATGGCATGAATGTCTATCCATTTTAGGATTTCGTATAAAAAATATTGCATATATAACAGACGCTAGTATTATACCAGATAAAACTATTGAAAAATTGAAAGGACTAGATATATTAATATTAAATATTTTAAGAAAAAAATCGTATAAAAATTTTTTTTCACTTTCAGAAACTTTAGATATTATTCGAATTATTAAACCTAAAAAAACATATATAACGCATATTAGTAATAAATTTGGATTTCATGAAAAAATAGAAAAAAATTTACCAAAAAATGTTTATTTAGCTTACGATGGTTTAGTTTTATAAATATTTAAATTATTATGAACTTTTTTAAAAAAATATTTTTGTCTAATAAGACAACATCTATTTTATTATTATTATTATCATTATCAATGGCAATAGCTACATTTGTAGAAAAAAAATATTCAACTGATATTGCTAAAATATTCATATATGAATCAAGATGGTTTGAGATTATTATTCTACTAATTTTAATTAATTTAATTGCAAATATATATAAATATAAATTATGGAAAAATAAAAAAATACCAGTTTTAATTTTTCATTTATCATTTATATTAATTATAATTGGAGGTTTTATATCAAGATATTTCAGTTATGAAGGTATAATCTCCTTAAGAGAGGGAAATACAACTAATAAAGTTAAATCTCAAAAAAGTTATATAAAATTAGAAATTAAAAAAAAAAATTATAAAAAATTTTTATACGATCCATATATACTTTCTAAGTATTATAACAATTATAATAAAAAATTTTTTTTTAATAAAAATCCGTTAAAAATAAGAATTTTAAGATTTATTTCATGTCCAAAAATAATTTTATCAGAAAAAAATCCATTAGAAAAAATTATAAAAATTATATATATAGATAAAAATAGTAGAAAAGAAACATTCATTAAAAATGGGGAAAGTATTGAAATAAATAAAATTCCTTTTTCTTTTAATAAAAAAATATCTAATGGAATTACAATTTTAGAAAAAAATGGGATAACATATATAAAATCTTCATTTATTGGAAAAAAAATAAATATGATAAATGGAAAATCATATTTTATTATTAAAAATAAACCTGAAATACTAGAAAACAGATGCTTATATGAAGTAAAAATTAATGAATATAAAAAAATTAATTGGGTAATACCTGAAGGTATTGTAAATGGAGAATTGAAATATATAGAATCATGTGATGATAATGAAGAAAATAATAATTCTATTAATACTATAATAGCAGAAGTAATTTTTCAAAAAAAACGAAAAATAATAACATTTTCAGGTGGAAAAAATTTTACTAAAATGAGTAATCCTATATTTATAAATAATTATAAAATATCTATAGGATATGGATCAAAATTATTGAATCTTCCATTCTATTTACATTTAAACAAATTTGAATTAAAAAATTATCCAGGTTCTGATCTTCCATCCTCTTTTATGAGTTACATAACTATTATAGATAGAAATATTAATCATAATCATTTGATTTATATGAATAACGTATTAAATTATAAAGGATATAGATTGTTTCAATCCGGATATGATTTTGATAAAAAAGGTACTCATATTTCTGTAAATAACGATTATTTAGGTACTTTTATTTCTTATATAGGATATGCTGCTATGAGTATTGGAATGTTTATAAATTTGTTTTGGAAAGGAACTAGATTTTCATTTTTAATAAAAAAAATGTATTTATTAAAAAATAAAAAAATACTACCATTTTTGATTATATTTTTTTTCATTTTTTTTGAAAAATCATATTCAAATGACGAAATAAACCATTATAAAAAAGATTATTATGATATAGAAACATTGTCAGATTATATAAATATTCCAAAAAATCATTCAGAAAATTTTGGTAAACTACTAATACAGGATTCTAAAGGAAGAATTAAGCCAGTTAATACTATGGCAATAGAATTATTAAGAAAAATTTTTAAAAAAGATAATATAGGAAATTTAGATGCTAATCAATGGTTTATTTCTATTCATCAAGATAATGTTTTTTGGATGAAAGTTCCTTTTATTAAAATAGATAAAAAAATAAAAAATAAAATACTAAAAAAAATAAGATTAAAAAATTATAAAAAAGATCATGTTTCTTTAATAAATTTTTATAAAATAGATCCGAATACATTAAAATTAAAATTTCTTCTAAAAGAGGATTATAAAAAATCTTTTTCTAAGAATCCAATTGATAGAAATGAATACGACAAATCAATAATAAATATAGCAGAAAGAATTGGAATTATTCATGAAATTTTTCAAGGAAAATATATCAGAATTTTTCCAATAATTAACGATTATAATAATACATGGTCAAGCTGGATAAGACCTGATAATAATAAATTATATCCATTAGGTTTATCAATGTTTAATAATTATTTAAAATCTATATTTATTTCTCAAAATGAAAAAAACTGGGACATAGCAAATGAAGAAATAAATAGAATAAAATTGTTTCAAGTAAAGAATTCTAAAATAGCTCTACCTTCAACTAATAAAATTAACGCAGAAATAATTTATAATAAATTAAATATATTTTACTATTTATCTTTTTTATACATGATATTAGGAGTAATTTTAATTATAAATTCTTTTATAAAAATTTTTTTACAAAAAAATTTTTTAAATATATTACATAGTATATTATTAATTATTTTATCAATTTTATTTATAATAAATTCTGCTGGATTAATTACTAGATGGTATATATCTAATCACGCTCCATGGACAAATGGATACGAATCTGCAATATTTATTAGCTGGTGTGTATTAGGAGTAGGATTCTTATTTAAGAAAGATAAATTTTTGGTAGGAATAACATCTTTAATTTCATCTATTTTATTAATGATTGCACATGGAAGTGCAATGGATCCAGAAATAACAAATTTAGTTCCAGTATTAAAATCATTTTGGTTAATTATACATGTTGCGACTATAGCGTCTAGCTATGGTTTTTTTTTTACTGGATCTGTATTAGGTTTTTTTGTATTAATATTTTTTATATTAAAAAAATTTTTTCCATATAAAAAAAATAAAATTTCTATTCAAATAGAAAGATTCACAATAATTAATGAATTATGTCTTACTGTAGGTATATTTTTATTATCTATAGGAACATTTCTAGGATCAATTTGGGCTAATAATAGTTGGGGTAGATATTGGAGTTGGGATCCTAAAGAAACATGGGCCATGATTAGTATCATGATATACGCTTTTACCCTACATATTAGATTAATTCCATCAATGAAAAATAAAATTATTTTTAATTTTTTAAGTGTTTTATCAATTAGTTCTATAATAATGACTTATTTTGGGGTTAATTATTATTTATCAGGTCTTCATTCATATGCAAAAGGTGATGCAGTATCTATACCAAATTGGATATATTTAAGTTTAATTATATTATTTATTGTTACAATAATAGCTTATTTTTTTGAAAAAAAAAATAAAAAAAATATTTTTTAAGTGTATAAAAAAAAAGGAAAAAATTTATTTAGAGACGTATTTGGAAATTTTTTTTTTGTAAAAAAATTTTTAATTTTTACTATTGGACTTATATCTTATTATAAATATAATGGATTTAATAAATTATTATTGAAAGGGACAGAACATATTAAGAATCTACCTGAACAAAAAGTTCTTTTTGTTTCTAATCATCAAACTTATTTTGCAGACGTATTTGTCATGTTTCATGTGTTTTGTAGTATAAAGAACGGTTTTATAAATACTATTAAAAACCCAATATATTTATTAAATCCAAAAGTAAATTTATATTATGTCGCAGATGAAAAAACTATGAAAAAAAATTTTTTGTCAAAATTATTTATTTATTTAGGAGGAATTACTGTAAAAAGAACATGGAAAAAAAATAAAAAAGTTGATTGTTTATTATACATGTCAGAAATTTCTAAAATGGGAAAAGCATTAAATGATGGATGGTTAATCACCTTTCCACAAGGTACTACTAAAGCATTTGCACCTGGGAGAAGAGGTGTAGTACATATAATTAGAAAATATAATCCAATTGTTGTCCCTATTGTTATAGATGGATTTTATGATGCATATGATAAGATAGGAATTAATATAAAAAAAAAAGAAATATTTAAAAAAATGATATTTAAAAAACCAATTAAAATAGATATTAAAAAAGAAACAACAGATAACATTATGGAAAAAATAATGGATTCTATAGAACAATCTAATAAATACAAAATTAAAAATAAATAATAATAATAATTAATTAATTTATTAATAATTTCATTTTATTATGAAATACGAAAAAATAAAAAATATTTTTATTGATTTTTTTAAAAAAAAAAAACATAAAATATATCCTTCTTTTCCAATTTGTTTAAATGATAACTCGTCTAGTTTTTTTGTTAATTCAGGAATGAATTATTTTAAGGATTATTTTTTAGGATATAAAATTTCAAATTATTTAAGAGTAGCGAATATACAAAGATGTATTAGGGTTACTGGAAAACATAATGATTTTAAACAAGTTGGGTATGATAACTATCACCATACAATGTTTGAAATGATGGGAAATTGGTCATTTGGAGATTATTCAAGAAAAAAGGCTATAGAATGGGCATGGGAATTATTAGTAAATAAATATGGTATATCTCAAAACGATATATATGTTACTATATTTAAAGGAGATAATAAAGATAAATTATTATTAGATGACGAAAGTTTAAAATACTGGAAAAATTTTGTTAATAAAGATCATATACTTTTTTTTGGAAAAAAAGATAATTTTTGGGAAATGGGTGATAATGGACCATGCGGCCCATGCACAGAAATTCATATAGATTTACGTAATAATAAAGAAAAATCAATAATTTCAGGAAAAAATCTTGTAAACCAAAACCATCCTAAAGTAATAGAAATATGGAACATAGTTTTTATAGAATTTTTAAGAAATTTTGATAACAAATTAATATCTCTTGAGACAAAACATGTTGATACTGGAATGGGTTTAGAAAGATTATGTATGGTATTGCAAAAAAAAAGTTCTAGTTATGAAACTGATATATTTTATCCAATTATTAATTCAATAAAAGAAAACATAATTTACAAAAATTTAAATTTAAAACAAAAAATTTCCATACAAATAATAGCAGATCATTTAAGAGCTGTAATTTTTTCTATATATGATGGACAAACTCCATCAAATAAAGAATCTGGTTATATAATAAGAAAAATATTACGTAGGGCAATTATTCACGCTTATTTTTATTTAAAAATAAAAGATCCTTTTATATATACTTTTTCTGATATTATTATAAAAAAATTTTTACCAAAAAATATAAATAAAAAAAAATATATAATTGATACAATTAAAGAAGAAGAAATTTTATTTATTAATGTTATTAAAAATGGATATAAAAAAATACATCATATTATTGAATACACTAAAGAAAATAAAGAAAAAATTGTTGATGGAAATATAATATTTAAATTACATGATACTTATGGATTTCCATCAGAAATATCTAAAATATTTGTAAAAAAACACAATTTATCAGTTGATGAAAAAACATTAAAAAAAAGATTATTAGAACAAAAAAATAAATCTAAAAAATATAACAATATAAATATAATTTTAAGTCCTTGGATATATTTAAATAATAAAAATAAGTATGATAAAATTAATAATTCGTTTATAGGATATAATACATTGAATTGTGATATATATATAATAAAATATAGAAAAATTTTTTATAAATTAGAAGAAAGAAATTACTATGAATTAGTATTTAATAAAACACCTTTTTATCCTGAAAGTGGTGGACAAATAGGTGATACTGGTTTCATAAAAAATAATTATGAAAAAATTGATATTATTAATACAATTACTGTAAATGATGATATTATACATATTGTAAATAAATTACCACATAATATTAACTCTATTTTTAACTCATTTGTTGATAAAAATAAAAGGATGGAAATAGAATGTAATCATACATCTACTCATTTGTTATTATTTACACTAAAAAAAATATTAGGTGATCATGTTAAACAAAAAGGGTCTTATATAAATAATAATTATCTAAGATTTGATTTTTCTCATAATGAAAAAATATCTTATGAAAAATTAATTTATATTGAAAATTTTGTACAAGAGTTAATTTTTTCTTCTATTCCTATAAAAGAAAAACAATTTTCTTCTTTTAAAGAAATTAAAAATTTTATATCTTTTTTTGATAAAGAAAAATATAAAAATTATAAAAAATTACGTGTAATCTCTTTTGGAGATTCACATGAACTTTGCATAGGAACACATGTAAAAAATACTGGATCAATTCAAATATTTAAAATATTGTCAGAAAATTCCTCTTCTTATGGAATAAGAAGAATTAAAGCAATAACTTATAAAAAAGCAATTAAATATTTAATAAATTCTTATTATAAATTTAGTAATTTAAAGAAAAATTTTAATTGTAATAATATATCAAAAATGATAATTCATCTTAAAGATAAAAATAAAAATCTTGAAAAAAAGATATCAAAAATATTTTTAGAAAAGATAAAAAATATTAAAGATGAATATAAAACAAAAATTATATATTTAAATGATATAAAATATATATGTAATATATATTATAAAGAAGAAAATAAAAATGAGAATCTTTTCAAAAAAATTGGTATGGATTTAGTAAAAGAAATTTCAAACCTATTTATGTTCACTGGATTCATAAAAAATGGAAAATATTTTATTTTTATTTTTATATCATATAATTTAATAAAAAATAAAGAAATTAATGCCAATGAAATAATGAAAAAAATTGTTAAAAATAAATATAAAACAAAACCATTGGGAAAAAATAATTTTTCTTTTATGATTGGTAATAATAAAAATGAAATAAAATATATATTAAATGATATGATTAAATATATAAAAGAAAAATTTTCTAAAAAAATAATTTTAAATTAAAATTTTTAAAATGTTTAAATTTAATAAAATGAAATTATCATATGGATGATAGATTTTCTTTTCTAAAAGATATTCATTTTATAGAATACTTGTACAAAAAATACAAAATTGATCCTAATTCTATAGAATCAAGTTGGAATTATTTTTTTAACGGATTTGATTTTGGAAAAAAAAATTTAAAAAATAATGAATCATTAATTTATAAAGATTTAATAAATAAAGAATATTCTGTATTTAACTTAATTCAATCTTATAAAAATATAGGTCATTTTTATACAAATATAAATCCACTAAAAGAATGTAAAAATAATTTAAAAATAAAAGAATTTGGATTTTCTGAAAATGATTTTGAAAATTTATTTGAATCAGGAAAATTAATAAATATTGGAAAATCATCATTAAAAAAAATTATCAATTTTTTAGAAAAAATTTATTGTGGTTCTATAGGTATAGAATATTCACATATATATGATAAAAATAAAATTAATTGGATAGAAAAAAAATTTATTAAAAATAAATTAATGTCTTTTTCTTCAAAAGAAAAAAAATTTTTTTTGAAAAAACTTAATGAATCTACAAAATTTGAAAATTTTGTTCATACTAAGTTTACAGGACAAAAAAGATTTTCTATAGAAGGTAATGATTCAATTATTATTCTTTTAGAAGAAATGATTAAATATTCTTCTAAAAATTATTCAACTAAAGAATTTATTTTAGGAATGTCACATAGAGGTAGATTAAATATTCTTTCTAATTTCTTAGAAAAAGATTTATCTAAAATATTTAGTGAATTCCAAGACAAAGAATATGAAAATAATATATTTTCAGGAGATGTAAAATATCATATGGGGTATAGTGGGGAAAAAAATATAGAAGAACTTAATAAAATAATTAATATTTATTTATTACCTAATCCATCACATTTAGAATCTGTAGACCCTATTGTTGAAGGTATGACTCGTGCAAAAATTGATACAATTCATAATAAAAATCATTATAATATAATTCCAGTTTTAATTCATGGTGATGCGGCTTTATCTGCTCAAGGAATTATATATGAAGTACTTCAATTATCTAAATTAAAAGGATATAAAACTGGAGGAACAATTCATATTGTTATTAATAATCAAATAGGATTTACTACAAGTGTTATTGAAGGACGTTCTAGTTTATATTGTACTGATATAGCAAAAATAATATCATCTCCTATTTTGCATGTCAACGCAGATGATGTTGAATCTGTAGCTAAATCAATACGATTTGCAATAGATTTTAGAATGAATTATAAGGAAGATATTTTTATAGATTTAGTTGGATACAGAAGGCATGGACATAATGAAGGTGATGATCCTAGATTTACCCAGCCTATTTTATATAAAAAAATATTTACACATCCTAGTTGTTATGAGTTATATAAAATTAAATTAAAAAAAGAAAATATTATAAATGATGATTACATAATAGATATAGAAAAAAAATATACAAAAATTCTTATAAAGAAATATGATGAATCAAAGAATATAAAAAAAAATGTTTTAATTCCATTTTTACACAAAGAATTTAAAGATATTCCTTTTGTTTTTGAAGAAAAAGAGTTTTTTAAAAAAATTGATACAAAATTTCCAATTAAAAATATATTTAATATTTCAAAAAATATATTTTCTCTTCCCAAAGAAAAAACTTTTTTAAAAAAAACAATATCTATTTTTTTTAATAGATTAGAGATGTTAAAAAAAAATTTGATAGACTGGAGTATGGCTGAAATATTAGCTTATGGGACATTATTATACGAAGGATATTCCATTCGGCTATCTGGAGAAGATGTAGCTAGAGGCACTTTTTCTCAACGTCATATAACAGTAAAAACAGAAGAAGAAGAAGAGATTATAATTCTTAATAAAAAATTTAATAATAAACAAGGAAAAATAGAAATATACAATTCTCCGTTATCAGAATATGGAGTATTAGGATTTGATTATGGATATTCAATGGTTACTCCAAATACTCTAACTATATGGGAAGCTCAATTTGGAGATTTCAGTAACGGATGTCAAATAATAATAGATCAATACATTTCTTCAGGAGAAGAAAAATGGAAAATACAAAATGGTATAGTATTGTTGTTACCTCATGGTTACGAAGGACAAGGTCCTGAACATTCATCTGCAAGGATAGAAAGATATTTACAACTATGTGCAAAAAATAATTTATTTATAGCAAATTGTACATATCCTTCTAATTTTTATCATTTACTAAGAAGACACATGAAACTAAAATTTAGAAAACCACTTATAATATTCACTCCAAAAAGTTTATTAAGGAATAAAAAATGTTTATCCTCTATAGAGGATCTATCTAATGGATCTTTTGAAGAAATTGTAGATGACAATTCAATATCAGATTATAAAAAAATAAAAAGAATAATTCTTTGCTCTGGAAAAATATATTATGATTTATTAAATAAAAAAGAATCAATTAAAGATTATAAAACTGCATTGATTAGAATAGAACAAATTTATCCTTTAAATATTAAAAAGATTAAAAATATTTTAGATAAATATGAATATAAAAAAGACATATTTTGGGTACAAGAAGAGCCTGAAAATATGGGATTATGGAGTTTTATTTTAAGAAAAATTGGAAATATAATTAAAATTAAATTAAT
Organism: Blattabacterium cuenoti; assembly: GCF_014252375.1. Lineage (GTDB taxonomy): Bacteria > Bacteroidota > Bacteroidia > Flavobacteriales > Blattabacteriaceae > Blattabacterium > Blattabacterium cuenoti_AH. Next base: position 44,924 of record NZ_CP059221.1, read on the forward strand.
ATCTCCAATAGAAAATTCTAGTCCTTCTGCAGGATCTTATATTAACTTTATAAAAATTAAAAATAAAGTATTAGAAAAATCTTTTATTTTTTAGTTAAATTCAAATAATTATGATAATAGAAATAAAAGCGCCCTCACCTGGAGAATCAATTACAGAAGTAGAAATATCTTCTTGGCTTGTAAAAAATGGAGATTATGTAAAAAAAGGACAACTTATAGCAGAAATTGATTCTGATAAAGCTACTTTAGAAATTTTTTCTGAAGAAAATGGAATAATAAGTATTTTATATAAAAAAAATACTAAAATCTCAGTTGGAGATACTATATGTTTAATAAATACTGAAAATATAAAAAAAAAATCTAATATAATAAAAAAAATAGCATCTCCAGCTTCTGAAAAAATATTAAGAGAAAAAAATATATTAAAAAAAAACGTTGAAGGAACAGGAAAAAAAGGAAGAATAACGAAAAAAGATTGCATAGAACATGTTGTATGTAATTTACAAATCAATGAAAATGTAATAAGAAAAGAAACTAAAACACCTTTATCTTCTTTAAGAAAAAAATTATCTGAAAGATTAGTTAATGTTAAGAATAATTCAGCAATATTAACTACTTTTAATGAAATTAATATGCAAGAAGTTTTTTATATAAGAGAAAAATATAAAAATATTTTTAAAAAAAAACATGGGGTAAATTTAGGATTTATGTCATTTTTTACATTATCTTGTATAAGAGCATTAAAGTTATATCCAGATGTTAATTCAATGATTGATAAAGAAAATAATAAAGTAAACTTTAATTATTTTGATATTAGTATTGCAATATCTGGTCCAAAAGGATTAATGGTTCCTGTAATAAGAAATGTTCAAAAATTATCTTTTTTGGAAATAGAAAAAGAAATAGATAGACTATTAAAAAAAGTAAAAAATGGAACAATATCTATAGATGACATGAAAGGTGGAACTTTTACAATTACTAATGGTGGTATTTTTGGATCAATGTTATCTACTCCAATTATAAATCCACCTCAAAGTGCTATTTTAGGAATGCATAAAATCATAGATAGAGTTGTAGTAATTAATAATTCCATAAAAATATGTCCTATTATGTATGTAGCTTTGTCATATGATCATAGAATTATTGATGGAAGAGAATCAGTTGGATTTTTATCTTGTATTAAAGAAACAGTTGAAAATCCTATAAAATTTTTAATGAATGAAAATGAAAAAAATATCCCAAATATTCTAAAAATTTTATAATCTTTTTCTAAAATTTCTAAAAACAGGATTTTGAATATTTCTAAATCCAATATTTGATTTTTTTATTTGATTTTTTACTATATTTATTTGATCACGTAATATTCCAGATTTATCAATATTTTTTGCTTCTAATAAGAATAATTTTGCTTTTTCTTTATTTCCCTTTGATAAATAAACTATTGCTAAATTTAATTTAGCGATAGCTATATTATATTTAAATTTCAATCCATGAACTAAAGATTTTTTTATATAAAATTCTGACTTATTTATATCTTTTTCTAAAAAAAGTATTCCATTTAAAAAATAAAAATAAGCTATTTGATTTTTTGTAAGTTGAATATAAGGATTTTTAATATAACCTAAATATTTTTCTAATCCTTTCATATCTTTTTTACCTGCTTTTATAAATGCCATTAATAAAAATTCATTTTTAAATACAAAAAAAAGAAAAAGTAAACTTATCGTAAATAATATGAAACTAAATAAATAATTTTTTTTTATTACAAAAAAGAAAATAGATAATAAAAAAATTAATATAGATATTATAGTTTTTGTATATTTATTGTTTATTATCATATATATTATTGTTTATTATTTTTTTTTATCCAATTAATAAAATCTATATAATTTATTTCATTTAATTCATGTCCAGACTCATATTCTTTATAAAATATTGAGTATGTATTATTTTTATTAAGTATTTTTATTCCATTTCTAGCCCAATCGATAGGAATAATTGTATCATATTTTCCATGAGAAATAAAAAAATCTATATATTTATTTTCTTTAGAAAAAATAATTTTATCATCAAAATATCCACTTAAAGAAATAACTTTTTTTACTTTTTTATTTTTTAAAGCTATTCCATAGCTTATAATTGATCCTTGACTAAATCCACATATCCATACTTGATTACAATTAAGATTATATTTTTCTATTGATTTATCTATAAAATCAGATATAGTATTAATAGAATTTTTAGCTTGTTCTACATTAATAAATTTTTTTTTATCAGAAAAATTAATATCATACCAATAATATTTTAAATTTTCTTCAATACAATAAAGACCCTGTAAACTAATTATAAAAAAATTATTAGGAATATCTTTTTTAAAATAAAAAAGATTATTTTCATTACTTCCATATCCATGGATCATTAAAAATAAAGGAGAATATTTATTATATTTTTCTGGTTTTTTAAAAATATATTTTATGGAATTTTTTTCTTTATGTATCATATCAAATTAAAAAATTAATATAAAATAAAAAAAATTAATAATAAATATATTTTTATTTTAAATTTACTTTTACTTTAAATTATAATATATGAATTTATACGAATACCAGGGAAGAGAAATTTTAAAAAATTTTTCAATTTTTGTTCCAAATGGAATTATAGTTTCTTCCCCTGAAGAAGCTGTAAAAGCTGCAAAAATTTTATTTAAAAAAACTAAAAATAAATCTTTAGTTATTAAATCACAAATACATGCAGGAGGTAGAGGAAAGTCAGGTGGTATTCAGATAGTAAAAAATATTAATGATGTTTATAAAAAATCTAAAAATATTTTAGGAAAATATTTAGTTACACCTCAAACCCCAAAAAAAGGTTTAATTGTAAAAAAAATATTATTATCGGAAGATATTTATTCAGAATCATATTTAAATGATAAAAAATTGATAAAGGAATATTATTTATCAATAATGTTAAATCGTAATATAAAAAAAAATATTGTTATATGCTCTAAAGAAGGTGGAGTTAATATAGAAGAAATATCAGAAAATCCAAAAAAATTATATATAGAAGAAATAAATCCAATATTAGGATTACAAATATTTCAAATTAAAAAAATAGGATTTTTTTTAGAAATGTATAATAATGAACTTCTAAAAAATTTTTATTTTTTTCTAAAAAATCTTTATAAAGCATATACATATATTAACTCTACATTAATTGAAATAAATCCATTTATAAAAACATTTAATAATGAAATTATTCCAGTAGATGTTAAAATAACGTTAGATGATAATGCAATTCCTAGAATAAAAAATTATCTATATAAATTAAATATAACTCATAAAAAAAATAAAAATTTTAATTTTATAAAATTAAAAGGTAATGTAGGATGTATGGTTAATGGTGCTGGATTAGCAATGGCCACTATGGATATGATTAAATCATGCGGTGGAGAACCTGCTAATTTTTTAGATATAGGAGGATCTGCTGATGAAAATATAGTAAAAGAATCTTTTTTATTAATATTAAAAGATAAATCAGTAAAAGTTATATTAATAAATATATATGGAGGTATAGTCCGCTGTGATACAGTTGTAAAAGGAATTTTGGAATCATGTAAAATTAATTGTCCAATTAACATACCAATTATTTTTCGTTTGAAAGGAACAAATGAAAAAAATGCAAAAGATTTTATTTCTAGAACTAATTATATATCATCTATTTATATTACCGATACATTAAAAGATTCTTCTAATAAAATAAGAGAAATTTTATATAATTATTAATTATGTTGAATAAAAATATAATAGAAAAATATAAACCGAAAAAATTAGATGAAATAATTGGACAAGATGAAATAATACATTCTTTAATAAATAGTATAAAGAATAAAAATTTTTATAAATTTTTATTCTTTATTGGAAAAGAAGGTGTTGGTAAAAATACTTGTGCAAATATTTTAGCGAAAAATATAAATAAATATTTTTCAGAAAAAGAAAATACATATAATTTATATAAATTATATAGAATTTTTAGAAATCCTTTTAAAGAGACGTTATTAGATAAATTTTTTATAAAAAAAAATAATAATGATAGTCCAAATATTTTTATATTTAATAATTTTAATATAACCTATCTATCTAATATATTTAGATTAATAAAAGTTAATAACAGTATATTTATTTTTTGTATAAAAGAAAAAAAATTTTTTAATTTAATAGTAGAAAAATATCAATCATTTATATTTAAAGATATATCTGAACAAAAAATATTTTCCCACATAAACATGATTGTGAAAAAAGAAAAAATACAAATAGAAAAAGATGCTTTATACACAATTTCTAAATATTCAAATGGTTCAATTGGAAAAGCTATTACAATACTAAATAATATTTATTTAAATAAGAATATTATAACTAATAATTATATTATAAATAAGTTAGGGATTATTGATAAAAAAGATTTTTTTATATTAGTAGATTATTTATTAAATAATGATATAAATAAAGCATTAACTTTTATTAAAAAGATTTTTTTAGAAAAAGAGATTAAATATTTTATAATTGGATTAAAAAAACATTTTAGAAATTTATTTTTATCAAAAAATTTTAATAAATCATTAGATTTTATAAAAAAAAAAGAAATATTAGAATATTATGTAAAACAATCAAAAAATATATCTTATTATATTTTAAATAAAGCATTATATATTTGTTCTGATCTAGAACAAAAATATTTTTTGTATAAAAATATAGAATTTAATATAAAATCATTAATAGAAACAAGTATAATTCAATTATCATATTATTTTTCAAAAAAATTAAAAATAAATAATAATAATAAAATAATTTTTTTTAAAGAATCATGGAATAATTTTATACATAATATTCCAAAAAATTTATTATCCAATGAATTAATTAATTCATTAATTAATGATACAAAATTTAAAATATTAAATAATAAAACATTATTAATAGTTATTTCGTGTAACATAGAAAATAACAAATTAAGTTTAATTAATAAAAATTTTTATAAATTCTATAAAAATAGAATAGATAATTTATTTTTTAATTTTAAAATTGAAATTGAAAATAAAAATGATAATTCATATTTAAAAAATAAATTTCTAAATTTATTTATAAAACGAATAATTTCAAATAATTCTTAATTTTAAAATTAATGATTCACTACTTAAAAAAAAAAAAAAGTTATTTTTCTGTTTATTTAGATGAAAATATTAAAAATGATAATTTTAATTCTTCTTATGAAAATATAGGAAAAAACAAATCTAATTTAGGATTTTACAATAAAAATACATCGTTAATTAATAATACACCTATATTAAATCGTTTTGGAAAAAATTTAAATAACATAGCAATAGAAGGGAAGATAGATCCATTAATAGGAAGAGAGAATGAATTGGAAAGAATATCTCAAATCTTAATAAGAAGAACAAAAAATAATCCTTTATTAATAGGTGAACCTGGAGTTGGAAAAACAGCTATTGCTGAAGGATTAGCTCTTAATATAGTTAAAAAAAAAGTATCCAGAATATTATATAATAAAAAAATAATTATACTAGATATAACAAGTATAATATCAGGTACAAAATATAGAGGAGAGTTTGAAGAAAGAGTAAAATATATCATTGATGAATCAGAAAAAAATCCTAATATAATACTTTTTATAGATGAAATACATACAATTATAGGAGCTGGAACATATTCTACTGGATCATTAGATATATCTAATATATTTAAGCCAGCCTTATCAAGAGGAAATATTCAATTTATAGGAGCTACAACACTAAATGAGTATAAAAAATATATAGAAAAAGACGGGGCATTAGAGAGAAGATTTCAAAAAATAATTATAAATCCTTCTTCAGAAAAAGAAACTATTAATATATTAAAAAATATTAAGTATAAATATGAAAATTATCACAATGTAATTTATACTAAAGAAGCTATTAATGCCTGTGTTAAACTAACTTCTAGATATATTTCAGATAGATTTTTTCCTGATAAAGCTATAGATGTATTGGATGAATCAGGATCTAGAGTTTATATAAAGAATATAAAAGTACCACAAGAAATAATAATATTAGAAAAAAGATTAGAAGAAATTATAATAGATAAATCAAACGCAATAAAAAATAAAAAGTACAAAGAAGCGGCTGAATTTCGTTATAAAAAAAAATTAATAGAAAATAAATTAATAAAAGCTCAAAAAAATTGGGATAAATTTTCTAAAGAAAATAAAAATACTGTACATAAAAAACATGTTGAAGAAGTTATATCTATGATAAGTGGAATACCTATTAATAGAATAGATAAAATTGAAATAAAGAAATTAGATACAGTTATTAATTCCATAAAAAATAAAATAATTGGACAAAATGAAATAATAGAAAAATTTATAAAAGTTATTAAAAATAATATTTCAGGAATGAGAAATTTTGATTCACCAATAGGATCATTTATGTTTCTGGGAAAATCTGGAGTTGGAAAAACTTATTTAACAAAAATTTTATCCAAAGAATTATTTAATTCAGAAGACTCATTAATACGTATAGATATGAGTGAGTATATGGAAAAATTTTCTATTTCAAGATTAATAGGTTCTCCTCCAGGATATGTTGGTTATGAAGAAGGTGGGCAACTAACTGAAATTATTAGAAATAGACCATATTCAATAATATTATTTGATAAAATAGAAAAAGCACATCCTGATATTTTTAATTTATTATTACAAATATTAGATTATGGATATATAACAGATAGTTCTGGAAAAAAAATAAATTTTAAAAATACTATTATTATATTTATTTCAAATATTGAAATAGAAGATCTTATATCAGAATTTAAAAAAATAGGATACAAAACAAAATTAAAAAAAAATAAAAATAAATATAATAAAAGTATTTTGAAGAAATCATTAAAAAAAATATTTTCTTATGAATTTTTAAATAAAATAAACGATATTGTTATATTTAATTCATTAAATTCTAATGATATCTCTAAAATAATCATATTAGAATTAAATAAATTAATATCACATGTTAATAGTTTAGGATATAAATTGATTTTAGATTCTAAAATCAATAGTTTTATTAAAAAAATTGGGGTAAAAAGTGAATACAGTATTTCATCTATACAAAAATCAATAGATAAATATTTAAAAAATACTATATCTGAATCTATTGTTAATGGAAGTTTAAAAAAAGGATATAAAATTTTATTAAAGATGAACTATAAAAAAAATAATATAATAGCTTGTATAGACAAAAAATAAATAATTCTTTAAAAAAAAAAATTTTAATAATTGAAAAAATATTAGATTTTCTATATCCAAATCCTATAAATAATTTATATCATATAAATAATTACACATTATTAATATCTATTATCTTGACTGCAAGATGTAAAGAAATAAAGGTTAACAATATAACAAAAAAAATTTTTAAAAATATAAAATCCCCTTATGATTTAATTAAATTAAAAATATATAAAATTAAAAAATTAATAGAAGAATTAGGTCTTCATAATAAAAAATCTAAATATATTTATGCTTTGTCTAAAATATTAATAAAAAACTATAATGGTTCAGTACCAAAAAATCTTTATAAGTTAAAAATTTTACCAGGAGTAGGACATAAAACAGCATCTGTTTTTTTATCTAATGTATCTAATAAGTATCTATTTCCAATAGACACACATATACATAGAATGATGTATAGATGGAAATTAAGTGATGGGAAAAATATAAAAAAAACAGAAGAGAATGCCAAACTTTTTTTTAAAAAAAAAAAATGGAAAAAATTACATTTACAAATTATTTCTTATGGTAAAGAATTTTCTCCATCTCGTAAATGGAAATTAAAAAAAGACATAATTTATCAAGAATTACTAAAAAATAATTTATTATAAAAATAAAAATTTTTTAAATTAAAAAGGAAGATCATCAAAATCATCAGAAGATAAAGAAGATTGTGATGAAATTTCTTTTTTATTAGAAAGATTAGAATTTAAAATTACGTCTATTTTCCACCCTTGAATAGAATTAAAATATTTTATAACCCCATCTGGTGTTTTCCACTCTCTACCTTTAATATTAAAAAATACTTTTACTTTATCTTGTAATTTTATTATATCTAATAATCCAACTTTATCCTGAATAAATTCAATTAATATATTTTGAGGATAAGGTTCATCAGTAGTAATAACCAATTCTCTTTTTTTAAATCCACTTTCAAATTTTTGTAATTGAAGTATTTCCTTAACTTTCCCTATTATCTCCATATATTTTATTTCTTTTTATCTTTATTTTTATAATCCTTTATTTGATTAGATACGCTAAATGAAGTTATCATATTATTTAACATTTCATTTGCTGATCCAGGAGTATTAGGCAATAATATTAAATTAGTATTACTTTCTTTTCCTATAGATTGAAGAGTATCGTAATGTTGAGTAACAACAATTAGTGCTGATGCTTCATGAGAATTAATTCCCATTTTATTCAAAATTTCTATAGATTCTAAAATTCCTCTAGAGATCTCTCTTCTTTGATCAGCGGTACCTTTTCCTTCTAATTTTTTACTTTCAGCTTCTGCTTTTGCTTTAGCTACTATTTTTATTCTTTCAGATTCCGCTTTATATTCTGCAGCAACCTTTTCCCTTTCCGCTGTATTTATTCTATTCATTGCTGATTTTACTTGTTCATCTGGATCTAAATCTGTAACTAATGTTTTTATAATTGAATAACCATAATCCAACATTGATTCTTCTAATTCATTTTTTACAGCAATAGCTATATCATCTTTTCTTTCAAAAACATCATCTAATTTCATTTTTGGTACTTCAGCACGAACTACATCAAATATATAAGAAGTAATTTGAGAATGTGAATTATCAAGCTTATAAAAAGCTTCATAAACTTTATCTCTTATTACTTTATATTGAACTGAAATTTTTACTTTTACAAATACATTATCTTTTGTTTTTGTATCAATTAATACGTCTAATTGTTGAATTTTTAAGGATAATTTTCCTATAATACGATCTGCATAAGGAATTTTTAAATTTAATCCAGCATTACGTACACTGTGGAATTTTCCCATCCTTTCAATAATAACAGCAGTTTCTTGATTTACTACAAACAAAAAACTGGAAAGTATAGAAAAAGATGAAACAATTAATATTCCGTAAAAAAATAAATCAAAAATATTCATAATTATATTATTTATAATAAACCTAATTCTAAACGGGCTTCTTCACTCATAAATTCTTTACTCCAAGGTGGATCAAAAGTTAAATTTATTTTTACTTTTTTAACATTTTTTATAGATTTTATTTTATTTTCTATTTCTTTTGGTAAAGAATCTATTATAGGACAATTTGGACTTGTTAATGTCATTATTATTTTTACTTCATTTTCAGAAAAAATTTGAATATCGTAAATTAAACCTAATTCATAAATATCTACAGGTATTTCAGGATCATATATATTTTTTAATATAGATATTATACGATTTTTTAATACACTCTTATTACACATTTCTTTTCAAAAAATTTCCATTTATATCTAAAAAATGAATAGGATAACCTAAATCTTTTATTGACGAAATAATTTCTTTTGATTTACCTATAATTAAAATACTACCTTTATCAGTAGTAAAAAATTTACTACAAACCTTATTTACATCATCTACTGTAACTGATTGAATTTTTTTTACGAAATTTTTATAAAATCCATGTGGAAGATTATTCTTTTTTTCACATATAAAAAAATCACTAATTTTAGTAGAATCTTCTAAATCTAATAAAAATTGTCCAATTATTTCTTGTTTTTTAATATTTAATTCTTCTAAAGATATTTTTTTATTAACAATATTAGATAATTCATAAATTATATTTTTAACTGCATCTTTTGTAACTTCATTTCTTACTTTAGTATAAATAGAGAAATTACCAATATTTCTATCTGCATATAATATAGAATAAATACCATATGTATAAGCATTTTTTTCCCTTAAATTTAAAAATAGCCTACTATATGGTCCCTCTCCCAATATACTATTAGCTATAATAGAGGGAATATATAATGGATCACTCTTTTTTAGATAAACTGTTTTACCAAAACAAATATTAGATTGAGTTAAAAATGGAATATCTACTATATGTACTTCCATTTTATCAAATGATGGTGTATATATATTTTTATATTTATTTACATAAGATTTTTTTTTCCATTTAGATAAATAATTTTTACATAAAAATTTAACTTCTTTTTTAGAAATATCTCCTATAAAAGAAATATAAAATCTATTTGGTATATAATATTTTTTATATAATTTTTTTAAATCATCAATAGTTATATTATTTATGGTGTCAACAGTTTCATGTTCTCCATATGGATGATTTTTTCCAAAATAAATTAGATTTCTTACATTTTTTAATATGTTATTAGGATCTTTTTCATTAATTTCTATATTTGTTTTTATTTGTTTTGTTATATTTTCTAATTCTTCATTATTAGAGAATTTACAATTTGTTAATATCTCTATTAAAATAGATATTGATTTATTTAAATATTTTTTTAAAGTAGAAATTGTTATTTCATTAAAAGATGTATCAAGATTTATTCCCATGTAATCTATTATGGATTCTAATTCTTCTTTAGAATAATTCTTAGTACCAGATCTTAACATTCTACCAAAAACTTTTCTTATTCCTGACTTATCTTTTTCTAAAAATGGAATATAGTCTATTTCCAATGAAATTTTGACTAATGGTAGTTTATGATTTTCTACTAATAAAACTTGTAATCCATTTTTCAATAAAAAATAAACAGGTTTTTCTATATTTATATTAATATTTCTTTTCAATAATTTAGGAGGTATAGATATATCTTTTTTCATCATAAATTTAATTAATAAAAAGTTTAATATTAAGATTTTAAATGTTTTGGTATATTATATAAACAGACTCTATTATTTTTATTTAAATATTTATTAGCTACTTCTTTAATATCCGATGTTGTAACTTTCTTATAATTATCCATTACAGTATTAATTAAATTTGTATTTTTATAATATAAATTATAATGCGACAAATTAGATGCAATACCACTCATAAAATAATTACTATAAATAAATCCTTTTTCAAATAAATTCATTTGCTTATCTAATTCGTACTGTGTTATTCCTTTATCTTTAAGTAGTTCCACTTCTTTATCTATTTCTTCTAATAACTTTTTTAAAGAAACACCATGATTAATTATTCCATATATAGTAAAAACTCCATAATCTTCCATAACATCTAAAAATGTTCCAGCATATGCTGCTAATTGCTTTACATTTACTATATTTTTAATAATTCTTGAACTTTCACCTCCAGAAGAAATAATATAATCCATTATTTTTAATTTATAAAAATCATCATTTGAAATATTTGATGTTCTATAAGATAAAAATATTCCGGGGATTTTTGAATTTTTATCAAAAAATGTTGATACTATTTCTTCATTTATTGGATCCTCAACTGGAAAATTTATTGTTTTATTATATTTCTTTTTTGAATTAAATGAAAAATATTTGTTTACCAATTCTTTTGCTTCATTTAACTCAAAATCTCCTGTTATTACTAATATTGCATTATTAGGTGAATAATATGTATTATAAAATTTTTCATAATCTTTTTTTGTTGCTGCATCTAAGTCTCTATCACATCCAATTACTGGATATTTATAAGGATGTTTTTTAAATAATAAAGATGGAATTATTTCTGATAAAACCTTAGTATAAGGTTGATTATCCACTCTCATTTTTTTTTCTTCTTTTACAACTTCTCTCTGAATTCTTATACTATCATTATCAATTTTTGCATAAAACATTCTTTCTGATTCTAACCATAACGCAATAGGTAAACAATTAGATGGCATTATTTCATAATAGTATGTTTCATCTTGATTTGTATAAGCATTATTTTGGCCTCCATTAGAGGCAACATATTTATAATAATCACCTTTATTTATATTTTCTGATCCTTCAAACATAAGATGTTCAAAAAAATGTGCAAATCCAGTTTTTCCAGGATCTTCATTTTTACTACCAACATGGTATAATACTGATGTATATATTATTGGATTTCTTTTATCTTGATGATAAATTATATTTAATCCATTTGAAAGTTCTTCTTCTAAAAAATTAATTTTATAATCATTTTGAATTTTATTCATCATAATAATATCAGAAATTTAATTTTTATTGTAAGTTTAGATATATTTCTCAAATTAAGAAATTTACAATTTTATTTTAAAATAAATAATATAATATTTTTTTTCTTAATTTTCTTTGTTTAAAAATTATTTTATGAATTTTCGTAATTATGAATAAGATTTTTTTCCCTGTTATATTTTTATTATTATTTACTACTGCTACTGTTGTAAAATCACAAAATCTTATAGAAGGAGATGTTAATAATGGTAAAGATCTTTTTAAAAAAAATTGTACAGCATGTCATTCAATAGATTTGAAAAAAAAAATGGTAGGTCCTGCTTTATATGGAATAACAAAAAAAAGAAATCGTGAATGGCTACATAAATGGATAAAAGATAATAAATCATTAAGAAATAGTGGAGATAAGGAAGCAATAAAAATTTATAAAGAATATCAGGGTATAGAAATGAATTCATTTGCACAATTATCAAGTAAACAAATAGATGATATTTTATCTTTTATAAAAGATGAAAAATTAGAAAAAAATAAGAAAGATAAAGAAGAAGATAAAGACAAAGAAAATATTAATATTATTGAAGAAAAAAATTTTTTAATAAAATTATTTATATTATTCTTAATAATTATATTCATAATAATAATTTGGATATTATATAAAGTATTAATCTTATATAAACTATTATTTAAAGATAATGTTTTTTTTCCTAAAAAAGATTTATTTATAAAAATTATATATGAAAATTTTTTGAGAAAAAATTTAAGAAACTGGTATTTTTTATTATTATTTCTAATAACATTTGCAATATTTAATATATATTTAATATGGAATTTTTTAATGAAAATAGATGTTAACAAAGGATATGAGCCGAAACAACCTATTTATTTTTCTCATAAAATACATTCTGGAATTAATAAAATAGATTGTTTATATTGTCATTCGAATGCAAAATATGGAAAAGTATCAGGTATTCCATCTGCAAATATTTGTATGAATTGCCATATTACTATTAATGAATATAATGGAGATTATATAGAAAAGGGAAAAAGTAGAGAAGAATATAACAATGAAATTAAAAAAATTTATTATGCTATTGGATGGGATGAAAAAAAAATGAAATATACTGGGAAAATTCATCCTATAAAATGGATTAGAATACATAATATGCCTGATTTTGTATATTTTGATCATTCTCAACATATTATATCTGGGAATAAATCAATAAAAAAATTTAAAAAGGTTGAAACAGTATGTAATGCATGTCATGGAGAAGTTAATGAAATGAATCAAATTAAAATGTCAGAAGATTTTACAATGGGATGGTGTATTTCTTGTCATAGAAATATAGAATTTGATAAGGATAATAAATATTATAAAGAATATTTTTTAAAAAATAATAAAAATAATACAGAAAAAAATACAATTGATAAAATTGGTGGAACTGAATGTGCTAAATGTCATTATTAAAATCAATTATTAATATATTTACCAATGATTAATAAAGAAAAAAAATTTTCAATAAAAAAATTTTTTAGTGAAAAAAGTTCAAGAAGAGATTTTCTAAAATGGATTGGATTCAGCACTGCATCAGTTACTTTAGCAGCTTGTAAAGGCCCAGTTATAAAATCAATTCCTTATGTAGTAAAACCAGAAGAAATTGTTCTTGGAGAACCTATTTATTATGCATCTACTATGATAGACTCTTTTGACATAGGATGTGTTTTGGTAAAAACGAGAGAAGGTAGACCAATAAAAATAGAACCTAATTATAAATCTACATATTTTAATAATGTTTCAGTTAGAATACAATCATCTTTATTGTCACTTTATGATGAAGAAAGATTAAAATATCCATATATAAAAGGAAAAAAAAGTAATTGGGAATCTATAGATGATTATATAATTAATAATTTAAATTTTTTTAAAAAAAAACAAAAAAAAATTATTTTTATTACTCCATCTTTACCAAGTTTTTCTACAAAAAAATTAATTAACGATTTTAAAAAAAATTATCCAAATACAGAATGGATTATATATGATCCTATATCATATTCAAAAGCTTTAAATGCATCTAAAGAAATATTTGGAATACGTAATTTTCCTTTTTTTAACATAAAAAATATAAAACTAATAGTATCATTTGATGCAGATTTTTTATTGGATTGGTATCCTGGTAGTATGGTAAAATATTATACAAAAAATAGAGATCCTAATAAAAATATGTTAAAACATATCCATATTGAAAGCAATATGTCTTTATCAGGTTCTAATGCTGATATACGTATTTCAAAAAAACCATCTGAAATAAAAAAAATGTTATTTAATCTTTATCAAAAAATTGTATTAGGTAAAAATAATATAATGGATAAAGAAACAATAAAAATTTATAATCTAATTAAAAAATTTGGAAATGAAAGTGTAATTTTTTCTGATGGAGATCAAGAATCTTATGAATTATCATTTTTGATAAATAAAGAAATAAAAAGTAACGCTATAAATCATAATAAGTTTTTTTTATCAAAAAATAGTGATGATGATAAATTTAAATTTTTTGTAAAAAATTCATATAATAAAAATATTGGTGCATTATTTATTTATGATTTAGATCCTATTTATAGCCTTCCATATCCATTGTCTAATAAATTCAGAAAATTAATAAAAAAAACTCCTATGACAGTTTCATTTTCTATGAATAAAAATGAAACTAATAAATTAACAGATATAATTGCGCCTATTCCTCATTGGCTTGAATCCTGGGGGGATACTAATCCAATCTCTAACTATTATACTCTTATTCAGCCTACTATAAAAAATATTTTTAATACAAGACAATTTCAAGATTCTTTAATAATTTGGGGAAAAATAAAAAATAAAAACTATTATCAATACTTAAAAAATGAATGGGAAAGTAATATAATACCAAAATCGAATTATTCTTCTTTTAATGAATGTTTATTTTATGGATACTTGAATACTAAAGACAACAATAGTAGTAATACTATAATAAGTAATAAAAATCATTATAAAATAAAACATATAAAAAAAATTAATAAAATAAATAATAATTCATTGGAACTTAGGTTATATACAAAAGTAAATATGGGGGATGGAAATCAATATAACAATCCATGGATACAAGAATTTCCTGATCCAATAACAAGAACTACTTGGGGTAATTATTTAACTATATCAGACTTTGATGCTAAAAATAATAATTTAAAAAATTGGTATAAAACAGATGGAACATTACATGGAAATTGCGTTGATTTAATAAAAGATAATAAAATTTTTATTAAAAATATTCCTATATTTATTCAACCAGGACAAAGTAATGGATCTATAGGTATTGCTCTAGGATATGGACAAAAAATAGGAAAATTATCAAATTTATGTAATGGAAAAAATTCATATGTAATTTATAAAAATTTCAATATTAACCAATATAATATATACATAAAAAAAACGAATAAAATACATAAATTTGCTTGTATACAATTACAAAATACTTCATTAAATAGAAATTTAGTAAAAAAAACTAATCTAAATACATTTTTAAATTTCCCCAAAAATGTTTGGAATAAAAAAGAAGAAGAAAAAATTTCTAATAAGTTTTTAGATAAAAATAAAGAAATTAAAGGGCATCATTTCAATCTTTCTATAGATTTAAACTCATGTATAGGTTGTGGAACTTGTGTAATTGCTTGTCATTCAGAAAATAATGTACCAGTTGTTGGAAGAAACGAAATAGAAAATTCTAGAGATATGCATTGGATACGTATTGATAGATATTATTCAGATAATACTGTAAATAATTATGATAATAGCAATAAAAAAGAGAATATTAACGTTTTTAATGTTAATCCTAAAATATCTTTTCAGCCAATAATGTGTCAACACTGTGAATATGCACCATGTGAAACAGTTTGTCCAGTAGCTGCTACTACTCATAGTACACAAGGACAAAATATGATGACATATAATCGATGTGTAGGAACTCGTTATTGTGCAAATAATTGTCCTTATAAAGTTAGAAGGTTCAATTGGTTTGATTACGCAAATAATAAAAAATTTGATTTTAACATGAATAATAAATTAGGAAAAATGGTTTTAAATCCAGATGTTGTTATTAGAAGTAGGGGGGTAATGGAAAAATGTTCTTTGTGTATTCAAAAAACTCAATATTCTATTGGAATAGCAAAAAAAGAAAAAAGAAAAGTAAAAGATGAAGAATTTGAAACAGCATGTAGTATATCATGTCCAACAGATGCAATAACATTTGGTGATATTAATGATAAAAATAGTAAAATTTCAAAAAAATTAAATAATTCAAGATCTTATAAGCTTCTTGATTTTATAGGGATTAATCCTAATGTTAATTATTTATTAAAAATAAATAATATAGAAAATGATGAATAAATTAAAAAATGTTTAATTATAAAAAATTTCATAGAAATAAACTGATTAAAGGAGAAAAAAAAATACAAGATATAACAAATGATATTATAAATCCTATAATAAATAAAGCTGGTAAACTATGGTGGATTTCTATATCAATATCTATTTTAGCATTTTTGTGGGGATTAATATGTATTATATATACAATAACAACTGGAATTGGAGTATGGGGATTAAATAGAACAGTAAATTGGGCATGGGATATTACTAACTTTGTATGGTGGGTAGGAATAGGTCATGCGGGAACATTGATATCAGCAGTATTATTATTATTTCGTCAAAAATGGCGTTTATCTATCAATCGTTCAGCAGAAGCTATGACAATATTTGCTGTAATACAAGCTGGATTATTTCCTATTATACATATGGGAAGGCCATGGAATGCTCATTGGGTATTACCAATTCCTAATCAATTTGGATCCATTTGGCCTAATTTTAATTCACCTTTATTATGGGATGTTTTTGCTATTAGTACTTATTTTTCTGTATCTACTGTATTTTGGTTTATTGGGTTAATACCTGATTTTGCAATGATAAGAGATAAAGTCTCTGATCCATTTCAAAAAAAAATATATTCTATTCTTAGTTTTGGATGGAATGGAAGTGCTAAAGAATGGCAAAGATTTGAAGAAATTTCTTTAATATTAGCTGGTTTATGTACACCATTAGTTTTTTCTGTACATACAATAGTATCTTTTGATTTTTCTACTTCAGTTATTAAAGGTTGGCATAGCACTATTTTTCCACCATATTTTGTAGCAGGGGCTATATTTTCTGGATTTGCTATGGTTCAAACATTATTAGGTGTAGCTAGAAAAGTTCTTTCTCTAGAAAATTATATTACTAGAGATCATATTGAATATATGAATATGATAATACTATTTACAGGAGGTATTGTGTTATTAGCATATATAACGGAATATATTATGGCATGGTATTCAACTAGTCCTTTTGAAGAGTTTATATATTTTTCAAAAAAAGCATCAGAAGGACCTTTTTGGTGGGCATTTTGGTCATTAATATTTTGTAATATTATTATTCCTCAATTTTTATGGATTAAATCAATAAGAAGAAGCTTTTTTTGGTCTTATGTAATAGCAATAATTATAAATATTGGTATGTGGTTTGAAAGATTTGACATTATTGTTCTTAATTTAAGCCATGATTATCTTCCATCTTCTTGGACTGGATTTATTCCATCTTTTGTAGATGTAGGAATATTTATAGGAACAATTGGATTATTTTTTACTCTTTATCTAATATATATACGTGTTTTTCCTGTAATATCACAATCAGAATTAAAAACAATTTTGAAAAAAACTGATGAACAATAATTATTGTAATTTATTGGCATTATATGATAACGAAACTATTCTTATAAAGAATATTAAAATTTTAATTAAAAAAAATAATTGTTATATAAATGATATATACTCTCCATATCCAATTCACGGATTAAATAAATTAATAAATTTAAAAAATACTAATCTATCTTTTTTATCTTTTATATATGGACTATTAGGATTTTTATTTTCTATGATTTTAATATGGTATATCATGATTTTTGATTGGCCACAAAATATTGGAGGAAAGCCTTATTATTCATTTATAAAAAATTTACCATCTTTTATTCCAGTTATATTTGAGTTAATAATATTTTTTTCTGCACATTTAATGTGTATAACTTATTTATTTAAATGTAAATTGTATCCTGGATGTAAGGCAAAAAATCCAGATCCAAGAACAACAGATTATATTTTTTTAATAAAAATAAAAATATATAAAAAAAATAAAAATAATATGGAAAAATTTTTATTAAAAAATGGAGCAATAAAAGTTAATTAAGTTAATTAAACAATAATGATAAAATATATTTATTATTTTCTTTTTTCTATACTATCAATAATAATTATTTTAAATTTTTTTATTTTCAATAAAGAAAATCCAAGAGTAGTATATATGCCTGATATGTATTATTCTAATGCATATGAGCCATATTCTGATCCAGATTTTATAAAAAAAAATAGTAAAAATGTTGACACTACAATTTTTAATAATAGTACTTCATCACTTTATCCTGTAAAAGGAACAGTGTCAAGAAAAAAAAATTATGATCCAACATCATATCTAATATCAATTAAAGGTAAAGATTTTTCAAAAAAAATAAAAACGTCTCCATTATTAAAAATAAATAATATAAATAATATTTTAAAAGAAGGTAAAAAATTATATTATATAAATTGTTCTATTTGTCATGGAGAAAAAGGTGACGGTCAAGGATTTTTAGTAAAAAATGAAAAAATTTTAGGAGTACCTGATTATAAAGATAGAGAATTAACTGTTGGAAGTGTATACTATGTTGTTACATATGGAAAAAATAATATGTCTTCTTATTCCTCACAACTAAATGAAGTAGATAGATGGAAAGTATCTGAATATGTTATGTATTTAAAAAGATAAAAATAATTTTATCAATTATGTATAAATTTTCTAAAAATTATAAAAAGTTTATTATATCAATTATAACATTTGGAATTATTTTAATGTTATATAAATGTACTGAATTTAATGAAAAAAAATTATATACTAGTTTATACATATCTTCTATATATTTTTTTTCAATATCTATAGGATCATTATTATTTTTATCTATACAAAATATTTCAAAATCAGGATGGTCAATAATATTTCATATAATTATGGAAAAAATATCATCTTTTATTCCCTATGGATTAATTATTATATTTATCATTATACTAATTAATATATTTTATTCAAATAAACCAATATTTAATTGGATGAATAATTATTTATATAATGAAAAATCTATTTATTATGATGAAGTTTTATCTAAAAAAAAGCTGTACTTAAATATCCCATTTTTTTTATTAAGAAATATTATTTATATGTTAGGATGTACATTTTTTTATTTGAAAATAAAAAAAATATCTAATACTTTAAATATTTGTTATTCATTAAATTTTTATAAAAAATTATATTATAATTCTCTTTATTTTATAATATTTTTTTTTATTATTTCTACTTTTATATCTTGGGATTGGATAATGTGTATTAATCCATATTGGTTTAGTACTATATTTGGATGGTACTTTCTAAGTGGTATATTAATTAATGGAATCTCTTTTATTACTATTGTTTCTATTTTTTTAAAAAAAACTGGAAATTTTAATTTTTTTAAAAAAAGTCATATGAATGATTTAGGAACATATATTTTTTCTGGTAGCCTATTATGGAGTTATTTTTGGTTTTCTCAATTTCTTCTTTATTGGTACGGTAACATTCCAGAAGAAATATCTTATTTTTTTAAAAGGGAAACATTATATTATAATATTCATTTTTGGATGTTAATTCCAAATTTTTTAATTCCATTATTTCTTATAAGTAGAAAAAATAAATGTAATTCAAATATATTATTATTAATATCAATAATAATATTAATAGGACATTATATAGATTTATATAATTTAATATATCCATTATTATATAATATAATGTCATTTGGTATATATGAATTAAGTTCTTTTTTTATAATAGGAGGGGTATTTCTATATATATTATTATTAAATTTAGATAATAAAAAATTATATTTTATTGAACATCCTTACTTTAAAGAAAGTAAGGAACACAATAATCATAATTTATAATTTATTACTTTTTATAAAATTAATTATTGATTTATTTGATCCAAATATAGTTAATATATCTCCTTCTTGTAAAATAGTTTTACCAGTTATTAATCCTATAACATTTTTAGTTGAACGTTTTTTGTTATGTGAAACATTTATTTTATCTCTAATTATAGTAATTATTAAAATAGAATATTTTTGTATTAATTTTATATTTTTAACTGTTTTACCACTAAAAGAAAAAGGAGAAAATATTTCAGCAATAGAATGTTTATTGTCTACTTGAAAATAATCCAAGGCATAATCAAAAGATAATTGTTTTGTTAATCTAAAAGCTGCATCTTGTTCTGGATGAACAACATTTTTAATCCCCATCGCATCTAATATAGTATCATGTATCTTTGATAAAGATCTACTTATTATTTTAAGATGTTTGTAATTTTTTTTTAATATCGCAGTTGTAACTATTGATGATCCTTCATTTTCTCCTATTGCAACAATACCTAAATTAGCTTGGTTAATAGGTAACATTTTGTATGATTCTTCATTATTAGCATCCATACATATAACATTAGCAATATGATTTTTTAATGAATCAACTTTTTCTATTTTATTATCTATTCCAAAAACCTCATGTCCATTATCAGTTAAACTAAGTGCTAAAGCTCTTCCAAAATTTCCTAATCCAATAATTATAATTTTCATATTTACTTTTTAATTAATTATAACATTTTCTTTAGGAAATTTATAATAATTGATATTAATAATATTTCTTTTTAATAAAAAAATCATTATATTTATAGTTCCTATTCTTCCTAATAACATTAATAAAATTAATACCAATTTACTTCCAATAGATAAACTATATGTTATTCCTAAAGATAAACCAGTTGTGGAAAAAGCAGAAATAACTTCAAAAAAAATAGATAAAACATTTTTGTATGGATCAAAAAAAACTATTAACAATACACCCATATAAATAATTATTATAGAAAGCATTATAATAGCAAAAGATAAACGAATAGATTTAGAAGAAATTTCTCTTTTCTGTATTTCTAACCTATTTTTATTTTTAGATAAAGAAATAATGTTAAGTAATGCTATTGCAAAAGTAACAGTTTTAATTCCACCTCCAGTAGAAGAAGGAGAAGCACCTATCCACATTAAAAACATAGTAAATAAAATGGTGAAAGAATTAAAATTTTTTAAATTTAAAATATTAAAACCTGCTGTTCTAGCATATGTGGAAGAAAAAAATGATACAATCCATTTTCCAAAAAATGATGAATGTTCTGATAATGAATTACTATATTCACTAATATAATAAAAAATAGTTCCAAAAAATAAAAGGTAAAAAGTAGTTAATAAAACTATTTTTGTATTCAATGTAACTATATGTACTGGATTTCTTATATTTTTATTAAAAAATATTTTATAAATATATTTTTTAAATGTTAACCAAATAAATGTAAAAAAATTAAATACTATATTAAAACCTATTCCTCCTAAAATTATCAAAAATGATATTACTAATTGAAATAAATAATTAAATCGAATAGTTTCTGAATTTAATCCATTGTCAAGTGTAGAAAATCCACTATTACAAAATGCAGATATAGAATGAAAAATAGAGAAAAAAAATATATCTACATTAGGTTTTAACATTTTATTAAAATATGAATTTCTGTCAATAGTAAAATAAATTAATAACGATCCTACTAATTCTATTATTATAGTAAATAATACTACTTTTACAGCAAAAAAAAGAACATTATTAGTTGTTTTAGTATTTAGAAAATTACTAGCAAAAATTGCTTCTTTAAATGAAAAATTTTTTTGGAAAAAGAAATTAAAAAAAGAAGTTATAGTTAATATACCAAGACCTCCTATTTCTATTAGTGTTAATATTATTAATTTTCCAATAAAAGTAAAATCTTTTGATGTATCTAAAACAACAAGTCCAGTAACACAAACAGCGCTTGTAGAAGTGAACAATGCATCTATGAATGATATATTATATACTGTTGCTCCTGGTAACATTAATAATATAGATCCTAAAATGGATAAAAAAATAAAACTAATAATAAATATAAAAATTGGATTATGTATTTTTACATATATTCTTTTCATTATATATGCAGTTCTAATTACGATATAAATTATTATACTAATAATAGAAAATATTTTAACGTATGAATATATATTATTATTAAATAAATTTTTTATAAATAAAATAATTGGTATAGTTAATACAAATATTGATAAAAAGATCATTGATTTATAATCATTTTCTATTCTTCTATCAAAAAAAATAAGTAGATGTAATATATTTATTATAGATATTGTTATTATAATATTTTTTACGTTAAAAAAATTAAAAAAGTAAGATTCTCCCCAACCTAAATAAAAAATTATATAAAAAAATATAATTGGATACAATATTTCTATAATATTCCTAAATATTCTCAAAATTGTAAAGAATTTAAATTATAAATATATAGGGAAAAAATTATTTATATTATTAAATTTATTTTTGCAAAATTTATTATATGATATGCTTGACATATGATAAGCAGATAAATTTACTTTTAAAAAAGTATACTTATTTAGTTCTTTTAAATTAAAATTACTTACTATATATATTTTATGATTTGTAATTTTAAGAAAATTAATTTTTTTTCTAATAGAAATAGGATAAATCATATTTTTATATGAATCGAACAATGTAGTATAAAAAAAATTTTTTTTTGCATATATCATTGGAATTATTAATGTATTTTTTTTATCTTTTATTTTATTAATATTTATACTTTGAACTAATATAGATAAACTATCTATTGATAATAAAGGAATTTTTAATGACATACATAAGCCTTTTGCAGCTGATATTCCAACTCTTAAAGAAGAATAAGATCCTGGACCTATATCTACACAAATAGATTTAATTTCTTTTAATTCTATCATTGATAATTTTAAAGCATATTGTATAAATTTGTGTAATTTTTCTGAATGTAAATAATATTTTGAATTTTCTTCTACAACTGTTATAACTTTTCCTTTTTTCGATATTGAAATCGAACAATTTTGTGTAGAAGTTTCTAAATTTAGAATTAAAGACATATAAATATTTTTTAAAAAATTTTTTTATTATGCAAGTAGATAATATAATTAATTATATAATTTTTTGGTTAAAAAAATATATAAAAAACTCAAAATCAAATGGATTTATCATTGGAATATCTGGAGGAATTGATTCATCTGTAACATCTTTATTAACTGCTAAAACAAACTATCCTACATTATTATTAGAAATTCCTTTACTTAAAAAAGAAAATAATCTTTCTGATAAACATGCTAAATATATGTTATCAAAATTTTCAAATGTTAATTATATAAAAAAAAATTTGTGTGATTTTTTTAATTTTTTTTGTAAAATTTTTAATATTAATAGTGTTAAAAGTAATTTAGCGTTAGCAAATGTACAATCTAGGATTCGTATGTTAACATTATATTATTATGCTAACTTAAAAAATTATTTAGTTGTTGGTACAGGGAACAAAATTGAAGATTTTGGAATTGGATTTTTTACAAAATATGGAGATGGGGCTGTTGATTTACAACCTATAGCAGATTTAAATAAAAGTGAAATACAAATTATCGCTAAAAAATTAAAAATTTTAGATGAAATTCAAGAATCTATCCCAATGGATGGTTTATGGAAAGATGAACGTACTGATGAAGAACAAATAGGAGTTTCTTATAAAGATTTAGAATGGGCAATGAAGGTAGAAAGTAAGAATTTAAAATATTTTTCAAAAAAAAAATATAATATTATAAAAAAATATAAATATTTACATAATAAAAACAAACATAAAATTATTCCAATTCCTGTTTGCAATATTCCTAATTACATGAAATAATTATATTAAATTTTTTAAAATATTATGCTTAAGTAATAATATATGTCAGAAAAAATAAAAAAAAATAAACTATCAAATAATGATACTGAAAGAAACAATAATACAAAAAATTTAAAAAAAATAATAAAAATAGAAAAACATTTTTTTCAAATAATGAAAATCCTTGGTTTAGATATGAATAATGATAACTTAAAAAAAACACCTAAACGTGTTGCTAAAATGTTTGTAGAAGAAATATTTAGTGGTATTATTCCTGAGAATATGCCTAAAACTTCTGTATTTGAAAATAAATACAAGTATAGACAAATGATTATTGAAAAAAATATCACAGTATATTCTACTTGTGAACATCATTTTCTTCCTATAATTGGTAAAGCTCATGTTGGATATATATCTAGTGGAAAAATAATAGGATTATCTAAAATAAATAGAATAGTAAATTTTTATTCTAAAAGACCTCAGGTTCAAGAAAGATTGACTGTCCAAATTGTTGATATATTAAAAAATATATTATCCACTAAGGATGTAGCTTGTATTATAGAAGCAAAACATTTATGTGTTAATTCACGTGGAATAAGAGATATAGATAGTAGTACTATTACTACTGAATTAACAGGTTTATTTAGAAAAAATTCTAAAACTAGAAATGAATTTTTTAATCATATTGGATTTTTTTCTTTAAAAACATGATAAAAAAAGGAACTATATATATATACAATTCTTTAACAAAAAAAAAAGAATTATTTAATCCTATTATAAATAATTATATTGGAATGTATGTTTGTGGGCCTACAGTATATAATCATTTACATTTAGGTAACTATAGAACATTTATAATATTTGATATTGTTTTTAGATATTTTAAGCATTTAGGATATAAGATTCGTTATGTAAGAAACATTACAGATGTTGGTCATTTAGAAAATGAAATTGATTATGAAGATAAAATAATAAAAAAATCTCGTAAAGAAGGAATAGATCCTATGGAAATAGTTAATAAATATACAATATCATTTCATAAATTTTTAAATATTTTAAACATATTATCACCAAATATAGAACCAACAGCTACAGGTCATATTATTGAACAAATAGAATTCATTAAAAAATTAATTACTAATAATTACGCTTATGAAATAAATGGATCTGTTTATTTTGATTTAAAAAAATATATAAAAAAATATTCTTATGGAATATTAAGTAATAATAAAATAAACAAATTATTATATGAAAAAGAAAATATTTTAAATAAAGAAAAACGTTATCCTTATGATTTTTGTCTTTGGAAAAAAGCAAGTAATAAACATATTATGAAATGGAAATCCCCATGGAATTATGGATTTCCTGGTTGGCATACAGAATGTGTAACAATGAGTACAAAATATTTGGGGGGTGTTTTTGATATTCATGGTGGAGGAATGGATTTAAAATTTCCACATCATGAATGTGAATTAGCGCAATCTAATGCTTTTTATGAAAAAATTAGTAATGCTAGATATTGGATGCATACAAATATGTTAACTATTAATGGGAAAAAAATGAGTAAATCCTTAGGAAATAATTTATCTATAATAGATATATATAATGATTATTCTCCAAATATTTTTAAATTATTTATTTTACAACATCATTACAGAAGTGTTATTGATTTTTCATTAGAAAAATTAAAAGAAACAAAAAAAGGATATATAAAAATAAAAAATACAATTGAATTAATAAATAATTTTATTCCAACAAA
Source organism: Blattabacterium cuenoti (assembly GCF_014252375.1). Classification (GTDB taxonomy): domain Bacteria; phylum Bacteroidota; class Bacteroidia; order Flavobacteriales; family Blattabacteriaceae; genus Blattabacterium; species Blattabacterium cuenoti_AH. The sequence goes on from NZ_CP059221.1 coordinate 70,917, forward strand.
TAATAAATATTTTGAATTAAATTTTAATGTATATAATTGGATTAATAAATGTTATAAATCAATTAACGATGATTTTAATACACCAATGTTAATTTCTAATATATTTTATGCTTCTAATTTTATTAAATTAGAACTTTATAATATAAATAAAGTTAATTTTTTTTTATTAAAAAAGTATATTAATTATTTTATATTTGATATACTTGGATTATCTAAATCAGAATTAACAAAAAATAATTTAGAGTATAAAAAATTTAATATTTTAGTAAAAAAATTAATTCTTTTTAGAAAAGAAATGAGAAATAAAAAGAACTGGATTATATCAGATAGATTACGAAAAGAATTATGTAATATTGGTGTAATAATAAATGACGAAAAATTTTCATAGAGAAAAATTTGATAAAGAATCATTTAAATCATTTATTAAATCTTCTACATTTTCTATTCCTATTGACAAACGAATAAGAGAATCTTCTATTCCTACCTTTTTTCTTATATTTGGTGGTGTAGATTTATGCGTCATAGTTGCAGGATGACAAATTAAACTTTTTGTACCTCCTAAGCTTTCAGCTAATTTAAATATTCTTGTTGATGAAACAAATTTTTTAGCATTATATATAGTATTTTTATATAAACTAAAAGAAATAATACCTCCAAAATATTTTTGTTGTTTTAATGCAATTAAATAGTTTTTATTACTAGACAATCCGGGATAATAAACTGTTTTTATAACAGTATCTTTTTTTTTCTCTAAAAAACGTGCAATTTTATAAGCATTATAAGATTGTTTTTTCATTCTTAAAAATAAAGTTTGACATCCTCGTATAGTTAACCAACAATCCATTGGAGATAATATACCTCCTGTTGAATTTTGTATATATTTTAACTTTTCATATAAATTTATATTTTTTACAGTAACTAATCCAGCCAATACATCAGAATGTCCTGATAAATATTTAGTTGCACTATGTATAACAATATCTGCTCCTAATTTAATTGGATTTTGTATAACAGGAGATGAAAAAGTATTATCTACTACAATTAGTATATTATTATTAATTTTTTTTGAAATTTCACATATTTTTTTTATATCTGAAACTTTTAAAGTTGGATTGGTAGGAGATTCTATCCATATTAATTTTGGATTTTTCAATTTTGAAATTAATGAAATTAATTTATCCAAAATAGTCATATCTACATAATGAGTTCTAATTCCAAATTTTTCATATAAATTTAGTAATCTAAAAGTTCCTCCATATATATCATCTACTGCTATTATTTCATCATTATATTTTAATAATTTTATTGTTGCTTCAATAGATGCTAATCCAGAAGAAAATGCTAAACTGCCAAAACCATATTCTAATTTTGTAATTAATTTCTCTAAAATTTTTCTTGTAGGATTATTAGTTCTTGTATAATCAAATCCTTTATGAACTCCTGGAGAATTTTGCACATTAAGTAGATGTCTGATATATTGGAGTAGAAATTGCACCAGTAAGAGGATCTGATTGTACTCTTTGAATAAGTCTTGTTTCTTCCTTCATAAATTAATTTTTTAAATTATACAAATTTACTATTTCAATTTTGTAAAAAATAAAAATAATTAATATTAAAAAAAATATTTTAATATTAGTTAAATCATCTATTAAAAAACATAAATTTGTTTATATATATAATAATAATGATTATAAGATCAATTAAATTAATTTTTATTTATTTTATTATATTATTTAATAATAATAATTATGAAAAAAATAGCGATATAAATATATCTGATATTATTTTTCATCATATTAGTGATTCACATAATTTAAATTTTTCTAAAAAAAAAAATATTTATATTCCATTACCTATTATATTATGGAATAATGGATTAGAATTATTTTTATCATCTAATAAAAAAATATTTAAAGGTACTAATGGATATTATCGATTATTTAAAGAAAATATTTATATAACTAATAAATATGGGACATTAAATTTTATTAATGGAAGTCCATCTAATAAAAAACCATTAGATTTATCTATAACTAAAAATGTATTATATACTTTTTATTCATCTATTTTATTAATACTTATTTTTATTTATATGAAAAATAAATATAATAACAAATTAAAATTAAATTGGAAATTTGGATCTTTATTAGAATATATTATAATATTTATTAGAGATAAAATAGCAATTCCTTATATAGGAAAAAATATGTATAAAAAATATTTAAAATTTTTATTATCTTTATTTTTCTTTATACTAATAAATAATTTATTAGGTATAATCCCAGGATTTCCAAATATTACTGGTAATATTAATACTACATTTTCTTTATCTTTAATTACATTTTTTATAACAATTTTAAATAGTAAAAAATATTATTGGAAACATATACTTTGGATGCCAAAAGCTCCTATTTTAGTAAAACTAATGTTAGCCCCTATAGAATTAATATCATTATTTATACGTCCATTAACATTATGTATTAGATTATTTTCTAATATAATGGCTGGTCATATTTTAATTTTAAGTTTTATTTGTCTTATTTTTATATTTAAAAATATTTTTGTTATTGGATTTTCTATATTTTTTGGTTCTTTTATCTCTCTATTGGAAATTATGGTATCATTTTTACAATCTTTTATATTTACAAATTTGTCTGCATTAATGATAGGTATGTCTATTAAAAAAGATTATAACAATTAAAAAAATATAAATATTATGGATAATATAGATTTAACATATTCAGGTCTAGCAGCATTAGGAGCTGGTATAGCAGTTATAGGCGCTGGACTAGGAATAGGAAGAATTGGTAGTTCAGCTATGGAAGCAATAGCTAGGCAACCAGAAGCATCAGATAAAGTACAAAATGCTATGATTATTGCTGCTGCTTTAATTGAAGGAGCATCGTTATTTGGAATAGTTACAGCATTACTTGCTGTATTTAAATAATAATTTAACAATGGATATAACTACTCCTTCTTTTGGATTAATATTTTGGAATATTATAATATTTTTAATATTAGTATTCATTCTTTCCAAATTTGCTTGGAGTCCAATTATTGATTTTATTGATAAAAGAGAAAAAAAAATAATTGATTCTATTGAAAAAGCAAATTTATTAGAACACAAATTAAATGAAATAGAAAAAGAAAAAAATATTATTTTAAAAAATGCTTATGAAGAAAAAGATAGAATTATAAAAGAAACAATTAAAATAAAAAAAAATATAAAATTAAAGGCAATAAAAGATGGAATAGTAGAAAAAAGAAATATAATAAAAAATTCTAAAAAAATTATTGATGAAGAAAGGGAAAAATCTTTCAATTTATTAAAAAATGAAATAAAATCTATATCAATTATAATAGCAGAAAAAATATTAAAAAAAGAATTAGAAAAAGATATTAAACAAGAAAGTTTTATTAAATTTTTAACTGAAAAATACAAATAAATAACTTTTTTTAATGGAAAAAGTAGTTAAACATTATGCTATTACTCTTTTTGATATAATTGATAGTGATAGCTCAAAAAGTAAATATCATATTAATATAATAAATTTATATTTTTTTTTACAAAAAAATTATTTTTTTGAAAAAATAATTTCTTCTAATTTTATAAAAAAAAATAAAAAAATAATAATTATAAAAAATATATTTAATAATATTTTTATATATAATTTTTTAAAAATTTTAATAATTAATGATAGAATTTTTTTATTAAAAAAAATTCTATCAGAATATAAAAAAATATATAATATAAAGAAAAAAAATATTATCAAATGCATATTAATTACTGCAGTTCCAATAAATAAAAAAATACAAAAAATGATAGCAAGAAAAATAATAAATGATAAAAAAAAAGAATTTATTATAGTTAATAATATAAATAAAGATATTATTGGAGGATTTTTATTTATTAATAAATATAGAGAATGGGATTTCAGTATAAAAAGATGTCTTAATGAAATTAATAAAAAAATATAAATGTCAGACATAAAATATTCTGAAATATCTTCAATTTTAAAAAAACATTTATCTGATTTCGAAATAGAATCAAAAATATCTGAATATGGAATAGTGGTTCAAATTGGAGATGGAATAGTTAGATCTTTTGGTTTAGATAATTCATTTTATGGAGAAATAGTAGAATTTGATAAAAATAAAATAAAAGGAATAATTTTAAATCTGGAAGAAGATCATGTTGGTATTGTATTACTTAATTCTTCACGATGTACAATAAAAGAAGGAGATATTGTAAGAAGAACAAAAAAACCTTTTTTTATTAAAGTAGGAGAAGGATTATTAGGACGTGTTATTAATACATTAGGAGATCCTATTGATGAAAGAGGACCCATAAGTGGAAATTTATTTGAAGTTCCAATTGAAAGAAAAGCCCCCGGTGTAATTTATAGAGAACCAGTAAAAGAACCGTTACAAACTGGTATAAAATTCATAGATTCTATGATACCTATAGGAAAAGGGCAAAGAGAGTTAATTATTGGAGATAGACAAACTGGTAAAACATCTATAGCTATAGATACTATTATTAATCAAAAAAAATTTTTTAAAAAAAATCCTGTTTATTGTATTTATGTAGCAATAGGACAAAAAGGTTCAACTATAGCTAGAATAAAAAAAATATTAGAAGAAAATGATGCAATGGATTATACTGTTATAGTTTCTTCTAATGCAAATGATCCTGCATCAATGCAGGTTTATGCCCCTTTTTCTGGTACTGCTATAGGAGAATATTTTAGAGATATAGGTAAATCTGCCTTAGTTATATACGATGATTTATCTAAACAAGCTATCTCTTATAGAGAAATATCCTTATTGTTAAGAAGACCACCTGGAAGAGAAGCATATCCTGGAGATGTGTTTTATTTACATTCACGTTTATTAGAGAGATCATCTAAAATTATAAAAGATAAATCTATAGCTGAAAAAATGAATGATATACCAAAATCTACAAAAATGTTTGTAAAAGGAGGTGGATCATTAACAGCTATTCCAATTATAGAAACACAATCAGGAGATATTTCAGCTTATATACCAACTAATATAATTTCCATAACTGATGGACAAATTTTTTTAGAAAAAGAATTATTTAATTCAGGAATACGTCCAGCAATAAATGAAAGTATTTCTGTATCTAGAGTAGGAGGTAATGCACAAATTAATTCTATGAGAAAAATATCTTCAACTTTAAAATTAAATCAAGCTCAATTTAAAGAATTAGAATCATTTTCAAAATTTGGGTCAGAATTAGATTCATCTACTATGAAAATTTTGAAAAAGGGAAGAATAAATGTAGAGATATTAAAACAAGAAGAATTAAATCCATATGAAATTTCTGATCAAATTGCAATAATTTATATTGGAACTAAAAATATACTAGAAAATATTTCAATAAATAAAATAAATATTTTTGAAAAAAAATATTTATTTATTTTAAATAAGAAATATAAAAAATTATTAGAATCATTAAAAAACGGTATCATTAATAATGATATATCTAAAAAATTAGAAAATATAGCTTTAAATATAGTAAAAGATATAAAAGAAAACGATAATTATTCTAATGTCAAATTTAAAAGAGATTAAAAAAAAAATATATTCAATTGATTCAGTTATCAAAACAACCGAAGCAATGAAAATGATTTCTATATCAGAACTTAAAAAATATAAAAAATTTTTAAATCATATTATTATATATATGGATTATATGAAATCATTATTTATAGATTTGATAAAACTAGAGAAAAGAAGTTTTTTACTAAAAAAAAAAAAAATTGGAAAAAAATTATTTATATTATTTACCTCAGACAAAGGACTATGTGGCTCTTTTAATAATTTAATTTTTGAAAAATTAGGAAAAATATGTAGAGTTATTAAAGAAAAAAATTTTTTATTTTTTTCTATAGGGAAAAAAGGAATTGATTTTATATATGAAAAAAAATTAAATAATTATTGGGATTATACTTTTTCAATAAAAAAAATTAAAATTTTTGTAAAAAAGATAATAAATGATTTTTATACTAATAAAGTATCATCTATATACTTAATTTATCACAAAAATATAGAAAAAAATATTTTTATAGAAAAACTATTACCAATAGTTTTTAATGAAAAAAAATATTTAAAATTTAGTATAAATCCAATTTTAGAATCATCATCAAAAGAAATATTTAGATATTTTATTAATAATTTTATTGAAATAAAATTAAAAAAAGTTTTTTTGGAATCTATATTATGTGAACATACATTTCGTATGATTTCTATGAATAAAGCAACAGAAAATTCTTATGATATTAAAAGAAATTTGATATTGAATTATAATAAAGAAAGACAAAATACTATAACAAAAGAAATATTAGAAATTATAAGTGGATTAGAATCAGTTAAAACAAATAATTAATAATATTTTATGAAAAGAAATATTATGTTAACAGGAATAAGAAGTACTGGAATCCCACATTTAGGTAATATCTTAAGTGTTATTATTCCATCTATTAACATGTCTAATAATAAAAAAGTTAATTCATCATTTATATTTATAGCAGATCTACACTCTTTAATAGATGAAAATAACACTAAAAATAGTGTTTATCAAATTATATCTACATGGTTATCATTTGGATTAAATATAAATTATTGTTTATTTTATAGACAATCTGATATAGCATCAGAAGTAACAGAACTTGCATGGTACTTTAGTTGTTTTTTTTCTTATAGACGATTAAAATTATCTCATTCTTTCAAAGAAAGAATTTACAATAAAAAAAATGAAAAAATAAATGTTGGTTTATTTATTTATCCAATATTGATGGCAGCAGATATTTTATTATTTGATGGATCAATTATTCCTATAGGTAAAGATCAAATACAACATATAGAAATTGCTAGACGTATAGCTAAAATTTTTAATAAAAAAATAAATAATAAAATATTTACAATACCAAATGCATTTTTAAAAGAAAAATATTCATATATTATTGGAATAGATGGAAATAAAATGAGTAAATCAAAACGTAATTATATTAATATTTTTTCTTCAAAAGAAGAGTTAAAAAAACAAATACTTAAAATACGTACAGATAGTAAATCCTTGAATGATAAAAAAAATCCAAATAATAATTCTATTATATCCATATATAGATTAATTGCTCCTTATAATAAAGTAAAAGAAATGGAAAAAAAATATAAACTTGGAGGATATGGATATTTGGAATCTAAAATGGAATTATATAATTATATTATGAAAAAATTTTCAGAAGAAAGAAATAAATTTATTTATTATATGAATAATAAAAAATTATTAGATGATATTCTATTTTTTGGAGCAAAAAAAGCGAAAATTATAGCTAAAAAAAAATTAAATTTCATTAGAAAAAATTTAAATTTTAATTCATTAATTTTGTAATATAATATAATATAAAATAATAAATAAAGTAAAAATACTTTATTATGTATACAATTAATAAAAAAAATACTGAAAATACTATTAATAATTTTTCTAATTCTGATAATAAAAATAAAGAAAAAGAAAGTATTAGTTCAACTAAAAAAAATACTAATAATGAAAAAAATAAAATAAAAGAAATAAAATTATTGGAAGAAAAATTAGAAAAATTAGAAGAAAAATTAGAAAAAGAAAAAGATAAATTTTTACGTTTATTTGCAGAATTTGAAAATTATAAAAAACGTATAAAAAAAGAGAAACTTGATATATTTAGTATTATTAATGAACAAATAATAATTGACTTGATACCTATTTTAGATGATTTTGAAAGAGGAATAAAAGAACTAAAAAAAGAACAAGAGAAATCAATTGTAAAAGGAATATCATTAATACAAAATAAACTTATTAAAATATTAAAAGAAAAAGGACTTGATAAAATAAAAATAAAAAAAGGTGACGAATTTAATACAGACATTCATGAAGCAATCACGCAAATTCCTACTATTAAAGAAAATTTAAAAGGTAAAATTATTGATATTATAGAAGATGGATATGTCTTAAAAGAAAAAGTAATAAGACATGCCAAAGTTATTACTGGAAAATAATTATTAAACAAATTAAAAATAATTTTTTTTACTCATGATGAAAAAAGATTATTACAAAGTATTAGGAGTGTCTAGAAATGCTTCCTCTGAAGAAATAAAAAAAGCTTATAGAAAATTAGCAATAAAATATCATCCAGATAAAAATTTAGATAATAAAAAAGTAGCAGAAGAGAAGTTTAAGGAAGCAGCAGAAGCATATGAAATATTGGGAAATGAAGAAAAAAGAAATAGATATGATAAATTTGGACATTCTGGAATAAAAGGTAGTTATGGTGCATCAAGTGGTGGAATGAATATGGAAGATATTTTTACTAATTTTGGTGATATTTTTGCTGACGCTTTTGGAGATGGATTTTCAAATTTTGGATTTGGAAAATCTTCTAAAAGAAAAACTATAAAAGGTAGTGATTTAAGAATAAGAGTAAAATTAACTTTGGAAGAAATAGCAAATGGTACAGAAAAAAAAGTTAAAGTAAAAAGGTTAAAAGCAGCAAAAGGAGTAAAAATAAGAAATTGTACGTCTTGCAATGGAAATGGTCAAAAAATTAGAGTAACTAATACTATATTAGGTAGAATGCAAACTACTACACAATGCAGTTCATGTTATGGTACAGGTAAAAGAGCAGAAAATATACCATATGGAGCAAATAAATATGGATTAATAAAAGAAGAAGAATTAGTAGAAATAAAAATACCTGCAGGTATTACAGAAAGTATTCAATTAAAAGTTACAGAAAAAGGAAACGAAGCTCCATTTAACGGAATATCGGGGGATTTAATTGTTTTAATAGAAGAAATTCCTCACAATAATTTGAAAAGAGAAGGATCTAATTTACATTATGATCTATATATTTCTTTTTCAGATGCTATACTAGGAGCAACTAAAGAAATACCAACTATTAATGGAAGAGCAAGAATAAAAATAGATCCTGGAACACAATCTGGAAAAACATTAAGACTAAAAAATAAGGGAATACCTAATATTGAAGGATATGGAAATGGAAGTATGTTTATTCATGTTAATGTATGGACTCCAAAAAAAATTAATGATGAACAAAGGAAATTTTTTGAAAAAATGAAAAAAAACGAAAACTTTCTACCACATCCTGGAAATACAGAAAAATCTTTTTTTGATAAAGTAAGAGAAATGTTTTCTTAAAAAAATGAAAAAAACAGTTGTTGTGGCTTTATCAGGGGGTGTAGATTCTAGTGTATCAGCATTAATTCTTAAAAATAATGGATATAATGTTATTGGATTGTTTATGAATAATTGGGAAGATATTAACTATGATTGTTCATTAAAAAACGATAGTATATATGCAATGATTGTAGCTAATAAATTAAATATTCCCTTTCAGATAGTAGAAATGAAAAAAGAATATAATAAGTATATAGTAAATTATATGTTTAATGAATACAAAATAGGTAATACACCAAATCCTGATATTTTATGCAATGAAAAAATTAAATTTGATTTATTTTTAAAAATAGCAATTAAAAATTTTAATGCAGATTTTATTGCCACTGGACATTATGTTAATAAAATAATAACAATAGATAATAAAAAAAAAACTTATAGAATAAAAATAGGAAAAGACTTAAATAAAGATCAATCTTATTTTTTATGTAGACTTAATCAAATGCAATTAAAAAAATCATTATTCCCATTAGGGATGTTAACAAAAAAATATGTTAGAAAAATAGCTAAAAATAATGGATTATGTAATGCATATAAAAAAGATTCTCAAGGTTTGTGTTTTATTGGAAAAATAACTTTATCTAAATTTCTTCATACTAGAATTAATCCAAAAAAAGGAAAAATTATTTATATAGAATCTAATTATAAAAAATTTAATAATGAAAAAAATAAAAATTATTCTTTTGAAAAATTAATTTTATTATCTAAAAAAAATAAATATAAAGAATCAGATGGAAAAATAATAGGATATCATAAAGGAGCATATTTATTTACCATAGGACAAAGAAAGGGAATATCAATAGGAGGATTTAAGTATCCTCTTTTCGTAATTGATACTGATATTAAAAATAATATAGTATATACAGGCATGGGGAAAAATCACCCTGGATTATATAGAAAATGTCTTTTTATAAAAAAAAGAGATATTCATTGGATTCATAAAGATTTATTAGAAAAAAAAAAAATAAATGTTTTATCTAGAATTAGATATAGGCAACCATTACAAAAATCAATTTTATATAAAATAAAAATAGGAATTATATTATTATTTGAAGAAATGCAATATGCAATTTCTGGAGGACAATTTGCAGTATGGTATATTAATAATGAATTAATAGGTTCTGGAATTATTTCTGAGTAATAAAATTTTTTATACTTTTGTACTAAATATTTTAAAATTTATTAAAACTAAATATAATCGAATATTACTATACTAATATTTAATCAAATAAAATATTTATTTTCATTTTAATGATCGATGGATAAAATTAACGATTTCAGTAAAAAAATAACAGAAAATAATGAGTTACCTGCTGCACATGCTATGTTGTATGCAATAGGAATGAATAAATCAGATTTTAGTAAGGCTCAAATAGGAATAGTAAGTAATTGGTATGAAGGTAACCCATGCAATATTCATCTTAATAAATTATCTAAAGAAGTCAAAAAATCAATAATAAATAATAATTTAATAGGATTCCAAATTAATACTATTGGTATAAGCGATGGAATAACTATGGGAACATTAGGAATGAGATATTCTCTTCCTTACTAGAGAAATTATTGCAGACAGCATAGAATCTGTTATTTCTGCTCATTGTTATGACGGAATAATAGCAATTCCAGGTTGTGATAAAAATTTACCTGGGGTAATAATGTCTATAATTAGACTGAATAGACCATCCATTATTATTTATGGTGGTAGTATTTCTTCTGGAAATTATAAAAATAAAAAAATAGATATTGTTTCTTCTTTTGAAGCTTTAGGAAAAAAAAATACAAACAAAATATCTAAAAACGAATATGATAATATAATAAAAAGATCTTGTCCAGGACCTGGAGCATGTGGTGGCATGTATACAGCAAATACAATGGCTTCTATTCTTGAGGTTATGGGAATGACCTTACCTTTTTCTTCTTCTTATCCTTCAAAAAGTAAGGAGAAAATATTAGAATGTAAAAAAACACCTTTATATATAAAAAAACTATTAAATAATAAAATTTTTCCAAAAGATATAATTACTAAAAAATCTATAAAAAATGGTATAAAATTAGGGATATGCTTAGGTGGATCAACAAATCTAGTATTACATATATTAGCCATTGCTAAAACTGCAAATATAAAAATGTCTTTAAATGAAATACAAAAATTAAGCGATAAAGTTCCATTAATAGCTAATTTAAAACCTATAGGTCCATATCTTATGGAAGATATACATTCAAATATTGGAGGTATACCTGTAATTATTAAATATTTAATAAATAATGGTATAATTTCAGGAGACTGCTTAACAGTAACTGGTAAAACATTATATGAAAATGTAAAAAATGTTCAAAATATTAATTTTAAAAAACAAAATATTATTTTTTCTTTAAATAATCCTATAAAAAAAAATGGACACATAAGGATATTATACGGAAATATTGCTCCAGAAGGTTCTGTTGCTAAAATAACTGGTATAGAAGGAAAAATATTTATAGGAAAAGCTATAGTATTTAATTCAGAAGAAGATGCAAATAAATATTTTTTAAATAAAAAAATTAAAAAAGGAACAGTAATTGTTATAAGATATGTAGGACCAAAAGGTGCCCCAGGTATGCCTGAAATGTTAAAACCAACGTCATACATTATGGGTAGTGGATTGAGTAAAAATGTAGCTTTAATTACAGATGGTCGATTTTCAGGTGGATCACATGGATTTGTAGTTGGACATATATCACCAGAAGCCCAATCTGGAGGACTTATTGCATTAATAAAAAATGAAGATATTATAAAAATAGATGCTGAAAATAATAAATTAGTATTAAAAATAGAAAATAAAGAAATAAAAAGAAGAAAAAAATTATGGGTTCCTCCGCCCCTAAAAGTAAAAAATGGTTACTTATACAAATATTCAAAATTAGTATCATCTGCATCAAATGGTTGTGTAACAGACTAATATATAAATATATTATGATAAAAAATATATTTTTAGGATCTGAAATAGTTATAAAAACATTATTAAATGAAAATGTAAAATATATATTTGGATATCCAGGAGGTGCTATTATGCCTATATATGATTCCTTATATTATTATAAAGATCATATAAAACATATATTAATGCGTCATGAACAAGGAGCAATTCATGCAGCACAAGGTTATGCTAGAGCAACAGGATGTGTAGGTGTTTGTTTTACTACTTCTGGTCCTGGAGCAACTAATCTAATAACAGGATTAGCAGATGCCTTAATAGATAGTACTCCTATTGTATGTATAACTGGACAAGTATCATCACATCTTTTAGGAACCGATGCTTTTCAAGAAACAAATATTATAGATATATCTATTCCAGTAACTAAATGGAATATTCAAATATTAAAATCTATTAATATATGTAAATATATTCAAAAAGGTTTTTTTATAGCAAAAAATGGTAGACTAGGACCTGTATTAATTGATATAACTAAAGATGCACAATTGAATATGTCAAGGTTTAATTTTTCAAAATTAAAAAAAATTAATAATTTTAACCCATATCCAATTATAAAAAAAAAAGAAATAATAAAAGCAGCAAAAATTATAAATAGATCAATAAAACCAATAGTATTTGCAGGACAAGGTGTTATAATTGCTAATGCAGAAAAAGAATTAGAAAAATTTATAGATAAAACTGGAATTCCAATAGCTTGTACTTTATTAGGTTTAGGTTCAATATCTACTAAACATACTTTATATGTAGGCATGTTAGGTATGCATGGTAATTATTCTCCAAATGTATTAACAAATAAATCAGATGTAATTATTGCAATAGGTATGCGTTTTGACGATAGGGTTACGGGAAATATAAATAAATATGCAAAACAAGCTAAAATTATTCATCTTGATATAGATAGTAATGAAATAAATAAAAATATATCATGTTATATTTCTATTATAGGAAATTGTAAAACATCTTTAAAAAGATTAACAAAATTGGTTTATAAAAATAATCATATAAGTTGGAAAAAAAGATTTTTTCTTTTAAATAAAAAAGAAAAAATAGTAATTAAAAAAGATTTATTTCCAATAAAAAAAACTATTACAATGGGAGAAGTAATAAAATATATTAATTTATATAAAAAAAAAAATTCAATACTTATAACTGATGTAGAACAACATCAGATGATAGCTGCAAGATATTTTAATTTTAGTTGTAAAAGAAGTCAAATAACTTCTGGAGGATTAGGTACTATGGGATTCGCCTTGCCTCTATAGGTGCAAAATTAGGATCAAAAAATAAACAGGTTATATGTGTAGTAGGTGATGGAGGGATTCAAATGACAATTCAGGAACTTGGTACTATATTAGAAAATCATATCTCTATAAAAATTATATTATTAAATAATAATTTTTTAGGTATGGTACGACAGTGGCAACAACTTTTTTTTAAAAAACGTTATTCTTTTACAAAACTAAAAAATCCAAATTTTTTAAAATTAGCTGAAGCTTATAATATAAAATATAAAAAAGTATATAAAAGAAATGAATTACAACACTCTATAAAAAATATTTTTTATAAAAATAATGAACCTTTTTTTTTGGAAATTTTGGTTTCAAAAGAAGATAACGTTTTTCCTATGATTCCATCTGGATCATCTGTCGATGATATTAGATTAACATAAAATATGTAATTTTTATTGAGTTAAATATGGATTTTATAATAATAATATTATTAGAAGATAATATTGGATTATTAATTAGAATTATTATTATATTGAATAGAAAAAATTTAAAAATAAATTATATGAACATATCAAAAAAAAAATACAAGAAATTTTATATAAATCAATATATTTTAAATTTGGAATGTAAAATAGAAGATTTGATAAAATTAAAAAAAACTATTAGTAATTTAATCGGAGTACACAATATATTTTATAAAAAAATATAAAAATTCATGAAAAAGAGATTTGGAGATATAGAAGAAAATATTATAACAAGAAAAGAATTTTCTATAGATAAGGCTAAAAAAATATTAAAAAAAGAAATTTTATCAGTTCTTGGATATGGGGTACAAGGACCTGGTCAATCCTTAAATTTAAAAGATAATGGATTTAATGTAATTGTAGGACAAAGAAAAAATACTCAATCTTGGAATAAAGCATTAAAAGATGGATGGATAGAAGGAGTGAATTTGTTTTCTTTAGAAGAAGCATCTGAAAGAGGGACAATATTATTGTATCTTCTTTCAGATGCAGGACAAATATCGTTTTGGCCAAAAATTAAGAGATATTTAATAAAAAATAAATCTTTATATTTTTCACATGGATTTGCTCTATCTTTTAAAGATAAAACTAAAATATATCCACCAAATGATATAGACATATTTTTAGTAGCCCCAAAAGGGTCAGGAACCAGTCTTAGAAGACATTTTAAAGAAGGAAAAGGAATTAATTCTAGCTATGCTATTTATCATGATTATAGTGGAAAAAGTATAAACAAAGTTTTATCTATTGGAATAGGTATAGGTTCTGGATATTTATTTGAAACAAGTTTTAAAAATGAAGTTTATTCTGATTTAGTTGGAGAAAGAGGAACTTTAATGGGAGCTATACAAGGAATATTTTATGCACAATATCAAGTATTAAGAAAAAACGGGCATTCTCCATCAGAATCTTTTAATGAAACTGTAGAAGAATTAACTCAAAGTTTAATGCCATTAGTTTCAGAAAATGGTATGGACTGGATGTATTCTAATTGTTCAACAACTGCACAAAGAGGAGCCTTAGATTGGTGGAAAAAGTTTAGAGATGTAACATTACCTTTATTTGAAAATTTATATGGAGAAGTCTCTTCTGGAAATGAAGCAGAAAGAATTATTTCGTATAATAGTGATAAGGAATATAGAAATAAATTAAAAAAAGAATTAGATAATATAAAAAACAGTGAGATATGGAAAGTTGGAAGCGTTATACGTAATTTACGACCAGAAAAAAAAAATGATTAATAATGTTTTTTTTATTTACTTTAATATATACCCACGACTGGATTTGAACCAGCACATCCCTTTTTTTAGGATACCACCACCTCAAGGTGGCGTGTCTACCAATTTCACCACGTGGGTAAAAAAAACTAAAAATATAGTAAATAAATTAAAAAGAAACATTAAATTTATACTTTTTTATTATTAATAATTGATTTTATTATATATATTTTTTTTTATGAATATAGCAATTATAGGATATGGAAAAATGGGAAAAACTATTAAAAAAATAGCAATAAGTAGAAATCATAAAATAAAATTATGTTGCGATAGTACTCCACAAAAATCAAATTTATTAGATAATTCTATTGATGTAGCAATAGAATTTAGTCAACCTAATTCTGCATTTGAAAATATAAAAATATGTATAGATAATAACGTTCCTGTAGTATCTGGAACAACTGGATGGTTAGATAAACTAAATGAAATAAAAAAAATTTGTATAAAAAAAAACGGATCTTTTTTATATTCATCTAATTTCAGTATTGGAATGAATATATTTTACGAAATTAATAAGAAACTATCTAAATTATTATTTCCTTATTCAAAAGAATATAGTATTCTTATAGAAGAAATTCATCATAAAGATAAAAAAGATAAACCTAGTGGAACATCAATACATATAGCAAAAGATATAATAGATAGTGGAATAAAAAATAATTGGAATTTAGATGATAAAAAATTTATTAAAAATGATAAAAAATCTATACTGATTAAATCAAAAAGATTTAAAAATATAATAGGAGAACATATTGTAAATTATAAATCTTATATAGAAAAAATATCTATAAGACATAAAGCATATAATAGAAATATTTTTGCTATTGGAGCGATAATTTCTGCAGAATGGTTATTTAATAATAAAAATAAAAAAGGAATTTTCTCAATGAAAAATGTGTTAGATTTATAAAAATATATTTATGTTTCAATATATTTTATTTCATATTCTTTTTTTACTAATTATAAATATTTTTCACACACTTATTACTTTTAATATATATAAAAAATATAATATTAATAATATTAAATATTATATACCATTATATAATATATTTTTATTTTTACGTGTACATAAAAAAGAAAATTGGTTATTATTATTTTTAGTTAATCCATTAACTAGTATAGTTTTATACTATATTTTATGGATCGATTTAATTTATTCTTTTAAAAAAAAGAAAAATAATATACTTTTTATAATAGTATTTGGAGTATTTTATATCATTTATTTAAATTTTTTTAAGAAAAAATTAAAACTTATAAATAAACATTATAGTAATAAAAATATTATTTTATTATCTATAATTTTTTCTTTTATTATACATACTTATTTTATACAACCATTTGTAATTCCTACATCATCTATGGAAAAAAGTTTATTAGTAGGAGATTTTATATTGGTTAGTAAACTTAATTATGGATTAAGATTACCAATCTCCCCTATTTTTATCCCATTTTTTCATAATAGTTTATTTGATTATATAAATAATTATACATCTTTTATTAAATGGCCTTATTGTCGTCTTAATTCATTTGAAAAGATACATAGAAATGATATTATAGTTTTTAATTATCCTTTAGACAAAAAACATATATCAATAGATAGAAAAGACAATTATGTTAAACGATGTATTGGAATTTCTGGTGATATAATTACCATTAATAATGGAGAATTATTTGTTAACAATGTTAAAGAAAAATTTTTAAAAGGAAAACAACAATCTTTTTTTATTAAGACAAAAAATATTCCATTAAATATTGAATATTTAATAAATAAAATGGACATTGAAGATGTTGAATTTATTGGAAAAATAAATAATGAATATTATTACCAAATAATGTTAAATGAAGAAAATAAAAAAAAAATATTTAAATTATTTAATAATATAATTTTTTTAAAAAAAAATATTACTCCTTTTTATATATCAGATAACGTAATACAACCTAAAAAAAATAAACATATATGGAATAGAGATTTTTTTGGACCATTTTATATTCCAAAGAAGGGTGATTGTATTGAAATAGATAATAATTTTTTATATAAAAATATACTTTTATACGATAAGGGAAAGATTTTTTTAAAAAAAAATAAAAAGTTTATAATATTAAATAATAATTATTATTTTATGATGGGAGATAATAGACATAATTCTTATGATTCTCGTTATTGGGGTTTAGTTCCAGAAAATTGTATAGTAGGAAAACCAATATTTATATGGATGAGTATTGATTGGAATAGAAATAATCCTATGAATTTTTTAAATTGGAAAATTAGATGGAATAGGCTTATGACAACAATAAATGGTAATAATTTTTTTTTGTATTTATTTTATTTATTATTAATATATTTATTTATATATTTCATATAAATTAAAAATAATAAAAAATTTAAGATAAAATTTTTTTTAAAAAAAATGATCCTATTATATAACCAGATAATATTCCTCCTATATGCGCAAAATGTGCAACTTCTGGTGAGATATTTAAAATAGTAGAAATAAAACTTCCAAAAACAAAAATTAATAATGCTTTCCTAATTCTTATAGGAAAAGGAAATGGTAATATAAAAATTTTATGTTCAGGATAAATTTTTGCAAAAGCACCAACTATACCACTAATTGCACCAGAAGCCCCCATCATAGGAGAATATAATGAATTATAAATGATTATTTTTTCTTTTTCACTTAAAGAATTAAATATTTTACTTATTGTAGAAATATTTAAAGTTTCTATAAAATACAAAATTAAACTAGTATTAAATAAAATTTGTATAAATGCAGCTAAAATACCTGATAAAAAGTATAGTATAATAAATTTTTTAAATCCTAAAAAAGATTCTACTTGTATTCCAAACATAAATAATGCTAACATATTAAATATTATATGTAAAAAAAGATGTTTAGAATGTATAAACATATGTGTAAATATTTGATAAATTCGGAATTTATCATATAATGGATTATATAGAGAAAATATATTTTCTATTTTATATTGTGGAAAAAGATATATTGCTGTATATATTAATATATTTATACTAATTAAATGCTTTATAGCATTAGAATTTAAATTAAAATTTTTATAAAAATTCACTGTTTAAAAATTTTTTTAAAAAAACTTTTGTTTAAAATAATAACAATAGATTTATTATTATAATAAGTATAATAAATTTTTTCACATGAAAAAAGGTCTTCAATAATATTTATCATTTGATATTCATGTAATTTCATTCCATATTTTATATATGAAAATTTAAATATAGATTTAATAATAATTTTTTTAATATTATTATATTTAATAAAATTATTTTTTAATGTATTTAATATATTTTTTATAATTTTAATTGAATTACTTTTTTTTAATTTTTTTGGAATTGAATATATATATAAATTTTTATTAAAAAAATGTAATATAAATCCCATTTCTTTAAAATCATTTTTAAAATTATTAATCAATAATAATTCATTTATTGACAATTCTATTTTTAGAGGTGGATTTAGTTTTTTATAAACTACTTTTTTTTTTAAAAAAAATTCAAACAAAATATTTTGATATGCTCGATATTGATCTACTATAATTACATAATTATTATAAATTACTATTATGTAATTCTTATTAAATTGAAAAATTTTTTTACATATATTTTTATCTGAAATTTTATTATAATTAAAATCTAATTTATTATCTGTATTTTTTATTAATAATTCTAATTGATTTACTATTTTATTTTTATAATTTTTGTTAAAAATTTTATTATTAAATAATTCATTATTGAATGTAATTATATTTGAATCATTAATATGATTTTTTTTTATTTTATTTTTGTCAAGTAAAATATTTTTAATTTTATTATAAATCATTAATCCTACAAATTCCTCATTTTCTATTTGTACTTCTTCTTTTGTAGGATGAATATTCAAATTTAATAAATCTGGATTAACTTCTATGAAAATAAAATATGAAATGGTTTTCATATCTTTTATAAAACCTGTATAAGATCTAATTATTTGCTTATGTAAAAATATATTTTTTATACTTCTTTTATTTATTAATAATAATTTATATCCTTTTTTATATGAGTAATTATCAGGTTTACTAATATATCCCTTAATAATAATATTACTTTTTTTTATATAAAATGATTTGAATTTTTGATAATTTATTTTAAGTGTATCAATGATTCTTGTTTTTAATGAACAATTATTTTTAAGATAAAAAATAATCTTATTATTATTATAAAAACGATATGTAATGTTTCTATGTACTAGAATTATCTTGTAAAATTCATTAATAATATGATTAAACTCTATATTAGAAGATTTTAAAAACATCTTTCTGGCAGGAAATTGATAAAAAATATTTTTTACGGAAATTCTAGTTCCTTTTTTCATATCTAATAACGTTTCTTTTTTTATTTTTCCATTTTCTATAAGTAAATGTATACCTAGCAAATCATCACTTTTAGTTTGGATTTCTAATTGGGAAATCATAGATATTGATGATAATGCTTCACCTCTAAACCCCTTAGTATTAATTTTATATAAATCTTCAATGTATTTTATTTTAGAAGTAGCATGTCTTTTAATGCTCATTTTCGCATCAATATGATTCATACCATCACCATTATCTATCAATTGAATTAATGTTTTTCCTGCATCTTTTATAAAGATATCTATTATTTTTGCATTAGCATCTATTGAATTTTCCAATAATTCTTTTAATACAGAGGAAGGTCTAATTATAGTTTCTCCAGCAGCTATTTGATTAATTACTTCTTTTGGTAATATTCGTATAGTATTCATTTATAGATTTTTTAAATAGAGACATATATATTGCAGTTTTTGCACATTCTACACCTTTATTACCATTTTTTCCGCCAGAACGATCAATAGATTGTTGTTTATTTTTATCTGTTAAAATACATGAAATAACTGGAACATTATGTATTAAATTAATATCTTTTATTCCTTGTAATACAGTTTTGCATAGATATTCAAAATGATAGGTCTCTCCTTTTATTATAGATCCTATTGCAATAATAGAATCAAAATTATAACGACAGGCTATTTCTTTTGATGAAAAAATTAATTCTAAACTTCCTGGTACTTCCCATGTATTTATTTTATTTTTTTTAATACCAAATTGAATTAAAGTTTTGTATACACTTTTATACAATCTATTTGTTATTAATTTATTCCATAATGATACTATAATTGCTATTCTTAGATAAGAATTTTTTATTTTTTCTTTATTAAATGAATAAATAGGAGATTTTTTCATAATTATTGCAATTTATTTTCAATAAATGCAATATATTTTTCTACATTTTCTATGTATAAAAAAATAGGATATTTGCATTCTATTTTTTTAAAATAGTATTTAGATTTTTTATATTTTTTTTGATAAAAATATAATAAACCTATTTTATAATAATATAAAGGAGTAGTTATTTCATTTTTTTTTACATTAGATGCTTTAATATAACTATATAAAGCATTATTAAAATCATTTTTTTGAAAAAATGAGTCTCCTATTATTCCATATTTTAAAGAAGATATAATTTCGTCATTTACATTAAATTTTTTCATTATTTTTATACATTCATTATAATTTCCCAATTTATAATAACAAATTCCAGCATAAAATTTTGCTAAGTTTCCTGATTTGGTAAACGGATATTTAGACGAGATTTCTAAAAGTCCTAAATAATTATTTTTTTTATTTTTATTTAAAGCCTTATAAAACATTCCATTGTATAAATATTGTTGTGCATAATTAAGTTCATCTGTTGATTTTATTGATAAATCTATAAAAATACTTCTTAAAATAAATAATATTATAACTATAATTGTTATTATTATTGTTGTATAAATATATATTCTTTTATTTCTAAATATTATATTCAATTTTTTTTACTTTTTATTTTAGTTAAATTTTTTATTTTATTGAAAAATTTATTTCTTATAACTTCTATTGTCTTAATTCTTTTATTATTGATACTTTTTATAATAAAAGAATAATTTAAAAAATTTATTTTTTGTTTTTTTTTTGGAAAATCTTTATTTATTTCCATAATAAATCCTCCCAAAGTATCAGCGTCTCCCTTTTCTTTTTCAAAAAAAATTTCTTCTTTTATATTCATAATACGATAAAAATTAATTAAAGATGTTTTACCATCAAATAAATAATTATTTGTACTTATTTTTGAATACGATATATCTTCTTCATCAAACTCATCTACTATATCTCCAATTATTTCTTCAATTACGTCTTCAAGTGTTACTAATCCACAAGTTCCCCCATATTCATCTACTACAATAGCTAAATGTATTTTTCTTTTTTTAAAATCACTTAAAAGTTCATCTATTTTTTTTGTTTCTGGAACAAAAAAAGGAGGATGTATAAGTTTATTCCAATTAAAATTATTTTCATATATAAATGGTAAAAGATCTTTAACAAATAAAATTCCATCTATATCGTCTATACTATTTTTATAAATAGGTACTCTAGAATAACCTTGATAACGAATTAATTCTAAAATATTAGAAAATTTTTTATTTTTATTTAATGCAAACATATCTATTCTTGGAGTCATAATTTGATGTATTTCTGTACCACCAAAATCTACTATTCTTTGCAAGAATTGACTTTCTCTAAAATTTTTTTTGTTTAAAGTTATTTTTAATGCTTTTGATAAATAATTAATTGATAAAAAATTTTTTTTTTTTATTATTATATTTTCTATAGATTTAGATATAAAAATCATAATTTTACTTATTGGATCTAATAACTTTTCAAGAAAAATTAATGGTTTAGACATAAATATAGAAAAACGAAAACTATTTTTACTTGCATATATCTTTGGAATTATTTCTCCGAATAAAACTAAAATAAATGTCATAAATATTATTTCTATAATAAAATTTATAGATATACTAATTTTTGAATAAATAAAATATTTATTTTGTATAAATTTTTTTATTAAATAGTTTATTGTAATTATAATTCCAATATTTGAAAAATTATTTGTAATTAATATTGTAGCTAATAATTTTTTTTTATTTTTAAGAATTCTTAATAAAATATTATTTTCATTATTTTTTTTATTAATATTTTTTTTATCAAGACAAAAAAAAGAAGTTTCAGATCCAGAAATTAAAGATGAAAACAATAATAGTATTATTGCTAATATAATATTAAACGTTAAATAAAAAATATTAAAATAGTCTTTTTCCAAATGTTATATATTTTTCAATTAGTAAATTAAAATTTAAATTATTTTTTAAAATACTTATATATAGTTAATCTATATAGCACTAATAAATTTAGTTTATATCTTTTACAAAGATCATATTTTTGTAAGTTTTTTTTATAAATTTTATTTATTAATACTATACATAATATGTTATAATTTTATAACAATTTTTATGAAAAATTTATTATATTTAGAATATTAAATATTTTTTGTTGATCAAAAAATTTTGTTATTTGATATTAATGATTTAACATGACAAAAGCAGACATAATAACAGAAATTATATCAGAAACTGATTATGAAAAAATACATATACAGAAAATTTTAGAAACTTTTATGAAAAAAATAAAAAAAAGTTTATCATCAGGTGAAAATGTATATTTGAGAGGATTTGGATCTTTTATTGTTAAATATAGAGCAGAAAAACTTGGACGTAATATATCTAAAAATAGATCAATTGTTATACCTGAACATAATATTCCATCATTTAAACCATCAAAATCTTTTATTGAATTAGTAAAAGAAAATGTACCAGTTGATTAAATAAATTTTTATAAACATAAAATATGCCAAACGGAAAAAAAAGAAAAAGGAAAAAAATAGCAACTCATAAAAGAAAAAAAAGAAATAGGAAAAATAGACATAAAAAGAAAAAATAATTATTTTTTTTTAATACTTGTTTTTTATGTATTATGAATAAAGATTTAATTATAAATACAGATACAGAAAAACAAGCTATAAAAATAGCTCTATTAGAAAAAGGAAAATTATTAGAACTTCATAAAGAAGTTTTTGACAAAGATTTTTATGTAGGAGATATTTATTTAGGTATCGTAAAAAAAATTTTACATGGATTAAATGCTGTAATTGTTGATATTGGATATTATAAAGGTGGATTTTTACATTACAGCGATTTAGGAGAACATATAAAAAAAATATTAAATTTTACAAAAAAAGACAATGATAATAATTTTTTTTCAATAGAAAATGTACTTAATATAGGACAAAAAATATTAGTACAAATATCTAAAGAACCTATTTTAAATAAAGGACCTAAGTTAACTACAAAAATTAGTCTTACAGGAAGAAATATAATTTTTATTCCATTTTCAAATAAAACCTATGCATCTAAAAAAATAAAAAATATAAATGAAAAAAATAAACTTATTTATTATATAGATAAAATAAAACCTAGTAATATTGGTATAATTATTAGAACAGAATCATCTAAAAAACTAAAAATATTAAATAAGGAATTAATCCATTTAATGAATAAATGGAAAAATATATTGAAAAATATAACTTTAATAAAACCTCCTACAAAGATTTTTAGTGAAATTAATAAGATTTCTTGTTTTTTAAGAGATATATTTAATAATGATTTTAAATCAATTTATTGTGATAATATTTTTTTATGCAAAGAAATATATACCTATTTATCTATAATTTTTCCAGAAAAAACAAATATTATAAAATATCATAAAGAAAGTATTCCAATTTTAAAAAAATATGGTGTAGAAAAACAAATACAAATTTTTTTAGGTAAAAATGTTCCACTTAAAAATGGATCATATTTAGTTATAGAACATACTGAAGCCTTACATGTTATTGATGTAAATAGTGGAATGAATAATTATATAAAAAAAAATAGTACTGAATTAGAAAGAGTAGATAATATATTTAAAATAAATTTATTGGCAGCAACTGAAATAGTAAGACAACTTATATTAAGAGATATGGGAGGAATAATAGTCGTTGATTTTATTGATATGCCGGATCTAATACAAAAACAACAATTATATGAACATTTAAAAAATAAAATGAAAGATGATAGAGCAAAACATTATATACTTCCTATGAATGAATTTGGTCTTATTCAATTTACTAGACATAGAGTAAGACCAGAATTAAAAATTAGAAAATATGTAAAATTTAAAAAAACTTCTACTATAAGCTATATTTATCATTTGGAATGTGTAATAGATAATGTTTTAAAAAATAAAAATTACAAAAAAATACAATTACATATAAATACTTTCGTATCATTTTATTTAAAGATGGGATTTCCATCTATACAACAAAAATGGTTTTTTAAATATAAAAAATGGATAAAAATAATTCCTAAAAATTCATTTCAATATAATGAATATAAAATTTTTGAAAAAAATAATAAACATGAAATTACATCATGTTTTTTTAATTAAAGTGGATGTGGTGGAATTAGGTATACACGTCAGAATTAGAATCTGATGCTTAAAAGCTTGAGGGTTCGAATCCCTTCATCCACACAACAATTTAAATATTTCTTTTTTTATTTCCTATATAAATTTGTCTAGGTCTTCCTATTGGTTCTAGATTATTTTTTATTTCTATCCAATGAGCAATCCATCCTGGAAGTCTACCCAAAGCAAACATAACAGTAAACATGTCTTTTGGAATCCCTATTGCTTGATAAATAATTCCAGAATAGAAATCTATATTTGGATATAACTTTTTTTCTGAAAAATATGAATCTTTAAGTGTATTTATTTCCAAATTTTTAGCTATATCTAAAATTGGATCATAAATATTTAATTTTTTAATAAGATTTTCAGCTACATATTTTGCTATTTTTGCTCTAGGATCAAAATTTTTATAAATCCTATGACCAAATCCCATTAATCTAAAAGAATTTTTTTTATCTTTTGCTTTTTCTATCCATTTATTTATATTACCTCCATCTTTTAAAATAGTTTCTAACATTTCAATAACTGCCTGATTAGCACCACCATGTAGTCTTCCCCATAAAGCATTAATCCCAGCTGATATAGATGAAAATATATTTGAACGAGCTGAACTTAACAAACGTACAGTAGTAGTAGAACAATTTTGTTCATGATCTATATGCAAAATTAACAATTTTTCTAATGCATCAATTATATGATTATTTTTTTCATAAGATTTATTAGGAATAGAAAAAAACATTTTTAATATATTATATATATAACATATACTTTTTTTATTTTTAATAAAAATATTAGGCAATCCATATTTTTTTCTATAAATCATAGCAGATAATGTAGGTAACTTAGATAATAAATAAAAATGTGAATCTTCATTTTTTATAGAATTATCAAATGATGATAATATATTTGTAATAGAAGATAAAATTGCCATTGGATGACAAGAATTAGGTATTTTATCCAAAAAATTATAAATTTTGTTTTGGATTGAATCAAAACTATTAATTTTTTCTTTAAAAAATTTTAATTGTTTATAATCAGGAAAACTACCGTTTAAAATTAGATAACAAGTTTCTACAAATGAACATTTATCAATTATTTGTTCAATAGGATATCCTCTATATAATAGTTTTCCATTTTCTCCATTTATAAAACTTATTGAACTTTTTGTAATAGCTGTATTTTTTAATCCTGGATCAAAAGTTATAAGTTTAGTATACTCTCTTAATTTAGAGATATCAATAGCTTTATCAAAAGTTCCATTAATTAAAGGTAATCGGTGATAACGTCCATTAATATATAAATTAATAATACACATAAGTTTAAGTTAAAATAATTTAAATTAAAATATACAATATCTAAAAATTTTTTAATATCATTTTTTCAAATGAAATAATAGTATGAAATCCTTTTTTTAAAAAATAATTTTTCATTCCTTTTCTAAAGCTAATTAATGCAAAATCACCTCCCCATGTACCTAGGCTTTTTACCAAACCTAAATAATCTGGAAAATATAATTCTTTTACAGTAGGTAAATTAAGTATTTTTGATATTATCATTTCATGTTTTAATAATAATTCTTCAAACTCTTTTAATTTGTTACATGATAAAATTTTTAATGTAATATAAGATATAGTATTTATAATATTTTTACTTATATATTTTTTTTTAGAAAAAAACCAATTTATTCCATCAGTAGTATTTTGTTTTTTATTTAGATATAAAAAATATAATTTATTTTTAAATGGTGGATTAAATTCTACAGATAAAAAATATGGAATATTTTTTTTAAGTTTAAAAATTATTGATTTAGCATTTGAAACACATGCTAAATCATATCCACTTCCTGGAAAATCTTTTCCTAATAATTTATAAGGATTAATACCTGCCCATTGTGCAATATTATTTATTAGAGTGGAACTACTACCTAACCCCCATTTTCTAGAAAACTGTAAAAAAGTATTAACATATATATTAATTTTTTTTTCTAAAAATCTTTTTTCTATTTTTTTAGATTTCAATAATAAATTTTTAAGACGATAAGATATATTTTTTTCTGTTTCATAAACAATTTTTAAATATGGTAATTCAAATATAACTTCAAACCATGCTTTTTTTAAATTTATATCATAACTTTTCCAATATAAAATAGAAGATTTATTTTTTGTTTCAAAAACAGACAATGATTGTCCTTTTATTGTTGGTAGAGCTAGACCTATTGATCCCAATAGTATTAAATATTCTCCTGTTAACAATAATTTTCCATGACTATAAAAAAAATTTTTTTTATAAAAAAACATTATTATACATATTTTATACTTATTTACTAAATGTTTTTAACATTTTTATTGCCATATTTTCCAAAGTTCTTCCAGGACCAATTTCTGTAAAAAATTTAGCTCCATTTATAATCATATTTTTTATAGAATGTTTCCATTTTACTGGAGAAACTAATTGTTTTATTAAATTTTTTTTTATATCATTAGGATTAATAATAGGAATACCTAAATAATTTTGATATATAGGACATATAGGATTATTAAACGATATTTTATTTATTATATTTACAAATTTTTCTTCTATTAATTCCATAATTGGGGAATGAAATGCTCCATATACAGGTATTCTTAATATTCTATTAGCTCCTAATTTTTTTAAAATTAAACATACTCTATTAACAGAATTATATTCTCCAGATATTACTAATTGATTACAAGAATTATAATTTGATGGTACTACAATACCTTTATCTTCTTTACAAACACGTTCTATTATCTTATCTTTAAGACCAAATATTGCTACCATTTTTCCAGGAATAGTATCACATGCTTGTTGCATAAGTAATCCTCTTTCTTTTACTAATTTTAATCCGTCTTCAAAAGAAATAACATTAACTGCAGTCAAAGCTGAAAATTCTCCAAGAGATAAACCAGCAACCATGTCTGGAAAAAAATTTTTACACAATTGTGTTTCTACAAATGAATAAATATATATTGCCAATTGTGAATTTATTGTTTTTTTTAGAATATCTTTAGATCCATTGAACATTATTTTTGTAAAATCAATATTTAAAATTTTATTAGCAATATTAAATATTTTTCTAGCTAAAAAATATTTTTCATAAAATATTTTTCCCATTCCTACAAATTGACTTCCTTGTCCAGAAAATAAGTAAGCTTTCATAAAATAATAAAATATTTATTTTTTAAATTAATTATAAATATAAAAAATATAAAATATAGATGAATATAATTGACACACATACCCATTTATACATGAAAGAATTTAAAAAAGATGTAGATTACGTAATTAATAATTCAATTAATAAAGGAGTTTGCAAATTTTTTTTACCATCTGTAAACATTTCAAGTATTAATAAGATTATTAATCTAGAGAAAAAATATCCTAATATATGTTTTTCAATGATTGGACTACATCCAAATTATATTTATTCAACTTATAATTTTAATAAAGAATTAAAACAAATAAAAAAAATTTTGTACAATCATTCTTTTATATCTATAGGAGAAATTGGAATTGATTTACATTCTAATAAAAATTTTTTTTCAGAACAAAAATATGCATTTAAAATTCAATTAGAATGGGCTAAAGAAAAAAAACTACCTATAGTTATTCACTGTAGAAATGCATTTGATTATGTATTTAATATTTTATCAAAAAAAGAATATTCTTCTATTAAAGGTATATTTCATTGTTTTTCAGGGACTTTAAATCAAGCAAATAAAATAATTAATATAGGTATGAAACTAGGTATAGGAGGAATAATTACTTTTAAAAAAAATAATATTGAACAATATTTAAATCAGATTAATATAAAAAATATAGTATTAGAAACTGATTCACCATATCTTTCTCCACATCCTTTTAGAGGAAAAAGAAATGATCCATCAAACTTAAAAATAATATTAAAAAAAATATCTGAAATTTATTCAATTTCAGAAAATATTATTGCTAATATTACAAATAATAATGTTAATGAAATATTTTTTTAAATTATACCATTTTATATGGATCTACATATTTTTCATATTCTTCATTATTTAAATAACCTAAATTTATTGATGCTTCTTTTAAAGTTATATTATTAATATATGCATAGTTTGCTATTTTTGCGGATTTTTCATATCCAATTTTTGGATTTAAAGCAGTAACCAACATTAAAGAATTATTCAATAATTCTTTAATTCTATTGTGATTAGGTTTAATTCCTTTTACACAAAAAGAAGAAAATGAATTAACGGCATCTGAAAGTAATTTAGATGATTCTAAAAATTTATGTATCATTAATGGTTTACAAACATTTAATTCATAATTACCTGATGATCCAGATAATGAAATAATTACATCATTTCCTATAATTTGCATACATACCATAATTAGAGCTTCACACTGAGTAGGATTAATTTTTCCTGGCATAATAGAAGATCCGGGTTCATTTTTTGGTATGTATATTTCTCCAATTCCAGAACGAGGTCCAGATGATAAAAAACGAATGTCATTTGATATTTTTATTAAAGAAACTGCTACTTGTTTAATAGAAGCATGGGCTTCTACTATTGCATCATGATTAGCTATAGATTCAAATTTATTTTTTGATATTTTAAATGGAATTTTGGTGTATTTAATAATATATTTAATTACTTCTTTATCAAATCCTTTAGGAGCATTTAAACCAGTTCCAACAGCAGTCCCACCTATAGGCAATTCTGATAAATAGTTTAATGTATTTTTAATTGAATTTATTCCATGTTCTATCTGTGATGTATATCCAGAAAATTCTTGTCCTAATGTTATAGGAGTTGCGTCCATAAGATGAGTTCTTCCTATTTTTACAATATTTTTAAATAATTCAGATTTATATTTTAATTCATCTTTTAATTTTTTTATTGATGGAATAGTTTTTTCCTTAAGTATTTTATAAGCACATATATTCATAACAGTAGAAAAAGTATCATTTGACGATTGAGACATATTAACATCATCATTAGGATGAATAAATTTTTTCCCTATTCCTAATTTATTTCCTATAATTACGTGAGATCTATTTGATATAACCTCGTTTACATTCATATTAGTATGAGTACCAGATCCAGTTTGCCAAACTACTAAAGGAAATTGATTGTCTAATTTCCCATGTATTATCTCATCACATACTTTACATATAATATTTTTTTTTTCTAAAGGTAATTTTCCAAATTTATAATTGGCTATAGCAGAAGATTTTTTTAAAGTAGCAAATGCATGAATAACTTCTATTGGAATAGATCCTTCTTTTCCAATTTTAAAATTTTTTCTTGATCGTTCTGTTTGTGCCCCCCAATATTTTTTTATAGGAACTTTAACTGTTCCTAGTATATCTTTTTCATTTCTATATATATTTTTTTTATTCATAATTTTAAATAAAATTTATTATTTATGATTATTAAATTTATTGGATTTTTAATATTTTTGCTAATAACAATATCTGGATTTTGGTGTATAATTTTTTTATCTATATTTAGTGGTTATTGGATGATAATTTTTTTAAAAAAAATTTTGTATGATTTTATAAAAAAAATAAAAATTAAATATTTTGATAAAAAAAATAAAAATTAAATATTTTGATAAAAAAAATAAAAATTAAATATTTTGATAAAAAAAATGTTTAAAAATAAATATTTTTTGATGAGTATTCTTTTTTTTATATGGATTTCATTTTTTGATAGAAATTCGTTATTAATGCATTATAAATTAATAAGAAATATAGAAAAAATTAATAGAGATATAAAAGTTGTAAAAGAAAGAATTTTTTATAAAAAATTAAAAAAAAATAAATAAAATATTATTTTATTTTATTTAATTTTTTTAAATATATTAATATTATACTTAAATCAGATTGAGATATCCCACTAATTTTAGATGCATGAGCTAATGATTTTGGTTTATTATGTTCTAATTTTTCTTTCCCTTCTAAAGAAATAGAATTTATTTTTTTATAATTTAAATTATGTGGTATTCGTATATTTTCTAATTTTAATAATCTATTTGCATTTTCTATTTCTTTATCCAAATATCCTTTATATTTAATTCTTATGGAAACTTGATCTAAAATCTCTTTATTAAATTTATTTTTTTTTATTTCAATCATTATAAATGGAATATTTTTAATATCTTCTATACTAATTTCAGATCTTAATAAGATTTCACTAATTTTTTTATTAAAACATATTTTAGGTGATTTCTTAACATATAAAATATTATTTATATCTATAGGTTTAACGTAATTTTTTATAAAAAAATTTATACATTTTTTTATTTTATTCTTTTTATTTTCTACTATTTTTATATTTTGTTTTGAAATTAATCCAATACGATATCCAATGTGAGATAATCTTTCATCTGCATTATCTTGTCTTAATGACATTCTATATTCAGATCTAGAAGTAAACATTCTATATGGTTCTCTAATTCCTTTTGTTACTAAATCATCTATTAAAACTCCAATATATCCTTCGTTTCTTTTAATAATAACCGGATTTTTATCATAAATTTTTGAATAAGCATTTATTCCAGCAATTAATCCTTGTGAAGCTGCTTCTTCATATCCAGTAGTCCCGTTTATTTGTCCAGCAAAAAAAAGATTTTTTATTTTTTTACTTTCTAAAGTATTCGTTAATTGTTCTGGATAAAAATAATCATATTCTACAGCGTATCCTGGTTGTGTAATTTTTACCTTATTAAATCCTGGTATTTTTTTTAATATTTTATATTGTATTTCTTCTGAAAAAGAAGTAGAAAATCCATTAATATACATTTCTTTGGTATTTAATCCCTCAGGTTCAATGAAAATAGGATGATCTACTTTTTTAGGAAAACGAATAACTTTATCTTCAATAGATGGACAATATCTTGGACCTTTTCCTTTTATAGAATTATTTAAAATTGGAGAATGAATTCTATTATCATAAATAGCGTCCAAAACTTCTTTATTAGTATATGTTATATAACATTTACATTGCTTATTAGTTTTTTTAAAACTATGAAAAAAAGAAAATTTTCCAATATTTTTATCTCCATATTGAAATTCCATTTTATTTATTTCTAATGAATTTTTATCAACTCTTGGAGATGTTCCAGTTTTCATTCTTCCATATTTCAATCCAAAACATTTATTTAATTGCTCTGTAATACCTATTACTTTTTCTTCATTTATTCTTCCTCCACTAATTTTTTTAGTTCCTATATGTATAACTCCATTTAAAAATGTACCATTTGTCAAAATTACTGCATGTGCATTAATTTTTATTTTCATTTTAGTTTCCACTCCTATTACTTTGTAATTTTTTATGATTAGAGATTTAACTGTATCTTGATATATAGATAAATTTTTATTTTTTTTTAAAATATATTTCCAATAATAAGAAAATAACATTCTATCACATTGAGATCTAGGGCTCCAAACAGCAGGACCTTTTGATTTATTTAACATTCTGAATTGAATACTACTATAATCAGTAACTATACCAGAATATCCACCAAGTGCATCTATTTCTCTTATTATTTGACCTTTTGCAATTCCTCCCATAGAAGGATTACAAGATAATTTTGCAATTGTATTTATATCACTGGTAATTAATAAAGTCTTTGCTCCCATTTTAGAAGAAGAAAATGCTGCTTCTGATCCAGAATGTCCTCCACCAATAACAATAATGTCATAGTAATAATTATTAAAAATCATAATTAATATTGAAATAAATTTAAATAAAAATTTTCTTTTTTTATCATTATTATTTTATCATTAGTTTTTTTATCTTTATATCCTAAAATATGTAATATAGAATGAATCATAACACGTAATAATTCAAAATCAAAAATTTGATTCCATTCTTTAGAATTTATAGTTACTTGATCAATACTTATATAAATATCACCGGATATATGTTTATTAAAAGAATAATCAAACGCAATAACATCTGTATAATTGTTATTATTTAAATATTTTTTATTTAAAAATAAAATATAATTATTTTTACAAAAAATATAGTTAATATTTCCCATATATTTTTTTTCATTTTCTAATAACAAATAAATTTTTTTTATAATTGAATATTCATCTTTAATTTTAAAATTAATTTTTTCGTAGAAAAATTTAATCATAATATATACGTATTTTTTTACTAATTTTTACTATTAAAATTTAAAAATAGTGATAAGAATAATTCCTAATTTTTTTACATTAATTAATTTATTTTTTGGATGTATATCTATAATTTTATTACAACAAGAAAATTTTTCTACTTCTTTTATTTTTACAATGATTTCAATCATATTTGACTTTTTAGATGGATTTTTGTCAAGAATAATGAAAATTAATAGTAAATTTGGTAAAGAATTAGATTCTTTATCAGATATAGTTTCATTTGGAATAGTTCCATCTATTATAGCTTTTATTTTATTAAAAAAGGTTTTTTTAACAAATCCCAATATAAAATGGGTAGCCTTTTTTATTTGTATGTCATCTGCATATCGTCTAGCTAAATTCAATATTAATAAATCAATTAATGGATTAACTACTCCAGTAAATACATTATTTTTTTACTCTTTATTGTATATAATTGAAAAAAATAATAAAATTAAAAATTTTCAATTACTAAAAAATATTATATATAATCCTATTATTATTATTTGTATAATATTTCTTTCTTGTTATCTTTTAAATTCTAAAATTTTGATGATTTCCTTTAATTTTAAAGGAATATCTTGGAATAAAAATAAGGAACGATATATTTTTTTATTTATTGGTTTATTCCTTTTATTAATTTTAAATTTTATGATATTTTTGTTTTATATAATAATTATTTATATAATAACTTCAATTTTTTTTAAAAAAAATAAAAAATTATTTAAATGAAATTAAAACTTTATCGTCCAATATGTTTCTTTGATATAGAATCAACAGGTATAAATATAGGAAAAGATCGAATAATAGAAATATCTATATTAAAAATATATCCTAATAATAATAAAGAAAGTAATACATGGTTGGTATATCCAGAAATACCTATACCACCACAATCAACTGCTATACATGGAATAAAAAATGAAGATGTAATAGGAAAAAAAACGTTTAAAGACATATCTTCTTATATTTTTAAAATGATAGAAAATACAGATTTAGCAGGATATAATTCAAATAGATTTGATATACCAATTTTAGCAGAGGAAATGTTACGCGCAGGAATTCCATTTAATATTAAAAAATATAAAACTATAGATGTACAAGTAATTTTTCATAAAATGGAACCTAGAACCCTTTCTGCTGCATATAAATATTATTGTAAAAAAAATCTTACAAAAGCTCATACTTCAAAAGCAGATGTTTTTGCTACTTATGAAATTTTATTGTCACAATTGGATAAATATAAAAATTTAAAAAAAGATGTAAAGAATTTAGATCAATTTTCTCATCAAAAAAATATAGCAGATTTAGCTGGATTTATTAAAATAAATGAAAATAGAGATGAAATATTTAATTTCGGTAAATACAAAGGTAAAAAAGTATTTGAAGTCTTAAAAAAAGATCCTAATTATTATATATGGATACAAAATTCAGATTTTCCTTTATATACAAAAAAGATATTAACAGAAATAAAATTAAGAAATTTTAATAAAAAATAAAATCAGCTATAAGTTAATTTTCTTAATTTATCTGATATAAAATCGTCTAAATTTTTTCCTTTTAATAAATTATTAGAAATAAGAGTTAAATTTAATGTTTCTTTTATTATTTCATTTCTTTCTTTTTCAGATTTAATTTGTAAGATTTTTTTTATCAAATGATGATTTATATTAATAATTAATTGATATTTATCAAAATTATTTTTATTCATATTTCTAAATGCATTCATTTCTTTCATTCTTCTAAAATATTCAGGAATTATAATTAAAAATGGACGATCTTTTTCAGATAGTTCTTCCAATTTAATAATAAATTCATAGTTTTTTAATTGATTATTGACATAATTTTTTATTAAATTTTTTTCCTCTTCGTTAATATTAGAAAATTTAACTTTATCTCCTTTAAATATTATTTTATCAATATGATCAGAATCAACCCTAACAAAGGAAATATCATTATAAGATAATTCTAATTTTTGTATTAAATGTACTGATAATGGACTATCTAATAATACTACTTCGTATCCTCTATCTTTAGAATCTTTAATTGATCTAAATTGAAGTTCTTTATTTGATGAATATAAAAATATAATTTTCCCCTCTTTATTTTTTTGTTTTTTTTCTATAATTTCTTTTAATTCATTTAAAGTAAAAAAATTATTATCTACATTAGTAAAAAGAAAGAAATTAATTGATTTATCAAAAAATTTATCATCACTAATAATTCCATATTCTATTATAATTTTTATATCTTCCCATTTTTTTTGAAAATCTTTTCTATCGTTTTTAAATAAAAAAGTTAATTTATCAGAAACTTTTCTTGTTATATATTTTGATATACTTTTAACTGAATTATCAGATTGTAAATGAGATCTTGATACATTTAAAGGTATATCTGGAGAGTCTATAACTCCTCTTAATAAACTAAGGAAATCAGGAACTATTCCTTCTAAATTATCTGTAACATAAACTTGATTTTGATATAAAAATATTTTTTCTCTCTGTAAATCTACTTTTTTTTCTATTTTTGGAAAAAACAAAATTCCATTTAAATGAAATGGATGATCTATATTTAGATGTACCCAAAATAATGGATCATCTAATTGATTAGGATATAATTCACGATGAAAATCTAAATAATCTTTATCTTTTAATTCATTAGCATTTTTTTTCCATGCAGGAAAAACATTATTTATTTTTATATTTTTTTCATTTTCATTAATATAAATAGGAATAGGCATAAACCTACAATATTTTTTTAATAATTTAAAAATATGATCATAATTTAAAAATTCTTTATGTTCATCATCTATATATAAAATAATTTCTGTTCCTCTACTTTTTTTTTCAATTTCTTTCATAAAGAAATTTGTAGAACCATCACAAGACCATAACATAGAAGGATATTTTTTATTATATGATTGGGTCAAAATCATAACTTTATATGAAACCATAAAAGAAGAATAAAATCCTAAACCAAAATGACCAATGATAGAAGAATCTTTATGTTTTTTTATAAATTCTTCTGCTCCAGAAAAGGCTATTTGATTAATATATTTTTCTATTTCTTCATTATTCATTCCAATACCATTATCTATAATATGTAATGATTTGTTTTTAATAATAACTTTTATTTTAAAATCATTATTAATATTTATGTTATTATCATTATTTAATATAGATACTGTTTTTAATTTAATGATTGCATCTGTAGCATTAGAAATTAATTCTCGTAAAAAAATTTCTTGATCTGAATAAAGAAATTTTTTTATAATAGGGAAAATATTTTCAGAATTTACACTAATTTTATTTTTCATTTATAAAAAGTTTTATGCTAATTTTTTAAAATTTTATCAATAAATATTTCTTCATTAAATTCTTTTAAATCATTTAAATTTTCTCCTATACCTATATATTGAATAGGAATATTATATTCATTTAATATTTTTAATATAAAACCTGCTTTTGCTGTACCATCCATTTTTGTTATAATTATAGAAGATATTTTAGTAAAATAAGAAAAATTTTTTGTTTGTTCAAAAGCATTTTGTCCAGTATTAGCATCTATAACAAGAATAATTTCATGAGGTGCTTTTGGAATTAATTTTTTAATTACTTTATCAATTTTTGATAATTCTTTCATTAAATTAATACGATTATGTAATCTACCTGCAGTATCAATTAATACAATATCTTTTTTTCTTGATATTGCTGATTGTACGGTATCATAAGCAACAGAAGCAGGGTCTGAATTTATTTTTTGTTTTATTATTGATACTTGAGATTTTTTTGATAGTATTTCAAGTTGTTCTATAGCTGATTCACGAAATGTATCTGATGCTCCTATAATTGGATTATATCCTTTTTTTTTAAAAAAAAAGGATAACTTTCCAATAGTTGTTGTTTTTCCTACACCATTTACTCCAACTATCATTATAACATATGGTTTTTTGGATACTTCTATTTTTTTTATTATAGATTCTTTTTCTTTTTTTTTTACTTTAACAATATTCAATATATCATTTTTTAATATTTTTTTTAAATCATCTATTTTAATATTATTGTTTTTAATTTTTTTTTCTAAATTAGAAACTATTTTTATAGTAATTTTAGTTCCTATATCTGCAGATAAAAGAATTTTTTCTATATTATCAATATCTTCTTTCTTTACTATATCTTGTTTTTTATCAAAGAAAAATTTTTTTATTTTATAAAAAAAGGAGTTATTCATAAATGTTTACTTTTTTGATAAAAAATCAATTGCTTCTTTTTCTATTAAAATTTTACTTATGAATTTATATTTATTTTCTAATTTTACCATTTTTATAGCTAGTACCATTTTTAGTTTATTATTTTTATCGTTTTTTGATTTTTTATACATACTTTATACATACTTAGTAAGTAATTTTATTACTTAATTTCTTTATGAATTGTGTATTTTTTTAATATTGGATTAAACTTTTTTAGTTTAATTCTATTAGGAGTATTTTTTTTATTTTTAGTTGTAACATATCTAGAAATTCCAGAAATTCCTGTTTCTTTTTGTTCAGAACATTCTAAAATAATTTGTATTCTATTTCCTTTTTTTCCCATAATTGAAACGTTTCATTACATTTTCTATTCCTATTTTATCTATTATTCTTATAGTAGATACACATATTTTAATAGTTACCCACTTTTTTTTTTTTAATAAAAAAAAACGTTTTTTACATAAATTTATGTTAAATCTACGTTTGTTTTTATTATTTGCATGAGATACTTTATTTCCAACTAATGATTTTTTTCCAGTTAATTGACAAATTCTTGACATATTTTTTTAGTGTAATAGAAATTTATTATTTTTAATTATTATTTAATATATTTTTAATCTTATAATTATACATAATAATTATTAAATATTAAAAAATTCTTTAAGAAAAATTAAGTCATATGTCAGGACATAATAAATGGGCTAATATACAACATAGGAAACAAAATCAAGATATAAAAAAATCAAAAAAATTTTCTAAAATTCTTAGAGAAATTAATTCAATAGTAAAAAAATTTGGTACTAATAGTTCTTATTTTAAAAAAATTATTTGTAATGCAAAATTATTAAATATACCTAAAAATACTATAGAAAGAATAATTAAAAAATCATTAAGTAAAAAAAACTGTAAACATCTATATTTAGAAGGTAAAATATATGAAATTTACATATACATGGAATGTATGACAAATAATAACAGTAGAACTATTTCTAGTATAAGGATCTTTTTTAATAAAAATGGTGGAAAATTATGTAATAATGGTAGTATATCTCATTTTTTTAAAAAAAAAATTATTTTTTCTATAAAAAAAGAATTTTTTTCTTCAATAAAAGATTTTGAATTAATGTTGATAGACTTTGGAGCTAAAGATATTTTTAATAAAAAAGAAAGAATTGATTTTATTACAAATTTTGAACATTTTGGAAAAATGAAAGATAGTCTTGAAAAATTCAAGTTAAAATATGATTTTAAATCAGTAAGAATACCTAAACATCTAATAGATATTAAAAAAGAAAAAAAGAAAAAAGTTATGGATTTAATTGAAATACTTAAAAATTATGATGATATAGAAAATGTTTATTCTAACTTAATGATATAATATTTAGTATAAAACAAGGCGTCCTATCGCATTTTTAATGAGGAAAGTCCGGACACTATAGAGCAACACAATGGGGTAATTCCCATCCATTTAAAAAAAATGAGGAACAGTGCAACAGAAAGAAAATACAGGTAAAGCTGTAGTGAAATCATGTAAACTCTGTGTAGTGAAATGTCATGTAAACCAGAAACTTGCTCGGTTAATTCTGGAGGGTAGACAGATAGAAATTATAGGGTAACCTAAATTCAAGATAAATGATAGGAAAATCAAACTATAATTGATTTACAGAATCCGGCTTATAGCTTTTGTTTTATGGAGAGATGGCCGAGAGGCTTAAGGCGCACGTCTGGAAAGCGTGTATACAATAAAGTATCAAGGGTTCGAATCCCTTTCTCTCCGCTAAATTTTTAATTATCTAATTTTTTTAGTTTTTTTTCAATTGAGTTAGATCTAACTCCTAATAATTTATCAATATCTTGTGAAGCTCCTTGTAATTTATCTTTTGCTTGATTAAGTAAGTACCCAAACTTAGAAAATTCTTGTTTTATAGATTCTAATACATTCCAAACTTCAGAAGTACGTTTTTGTATGGCTAATGTTCTAAATCCTATTTGAAAACTATTTAAAATTACAGCTAAAGTAGATGGACCAGCAATTACTGTTTTATATTTTCTTAATAATTCTTCTAATAATTTAGAGTTTTTTACAACCTCTATATATATTCCTTCAAAAGGTAAAAATAGTATTGCAAAATCAGTAGTATTTGGAGGTTCTATATATTTATTTTTAATATCTTTAGACATTTTTTTTATAACTAATTCCATGTTTTTCTTAGCTATATCAATATTTTTTTTTAATCCATAATGATAGGCTTTCTGAAGTTTTTCATAACTTTCTTTTGGAAATTTAACATCAATTGGTAACCATACAGTATTATTTTCACTACCAGGAAATTTTACCGCAAATTCAACAACATAATTTGTTCTTGGTTTAGTAATTACATTAGATGCATATTGTTCTGGAGATAATATTTGTTCAAGTAACATTGATAATTGCATTTCACTAAAACTTCCAGATATTTTTACATTATTTAATGTATTTTTTAATGAACTTATGTCACTTGCTAAAACTTTCATTTCTCCCAAACC
The DNA here is from genome assembly GCF_014252375.1 of Blattabacterium cuenoti. GTDB lineage: Bacteria > Bacteroidota > Bacteroidia > Flavobacteriales > Blattabacteriaceae > Blattabacterium > Blattabacterium cuenoti_AH. The sequence goes on from NZ_CP059221.1 coordinate 110,606, forward strand.
ATTTTGTAAAAAAGTAAGTTGATTACCAATTAATTTAAACGATCTTTCTAAATGAATATCAATGGAATCTTTAAGTTTATTAGTAATAATATCTTTTATGAATTCCATATTTTTATTCATAATATTAATAAACTTATTTTGTTCAGAACAAATAAAATCTATTTTTGTGGATTGAAACTTAATATATGATTGTATATCTTTGTTTATAATATTTTGGTAATCTTTTGATGTACTAATCCATTCATTTTTTAATGAAATTAAAAAATCTAATTTTTTTTCTTTATCATAAGAATAAATATTATTGATTTCATTTTTTTGATTTAAAAATTCATTTTTCAATAAAAATTCTAATTTTATGAAAAAAAAAACTAGAAAAAATATAAAAACAAAAAATGATAAAACTAAATATAACATAAAACGGAATAATAGCGGGAATAGGACTCGAACCTATGGCCTTCGGGTTATGAGCCCGACGAGCTACCAACTGCTCCATCCCGCGATCAATTTTACCAATATAATATTTTCCATTAAAAAAAACAAATTATCCATTCATAGAAATTAAAAATTCTTCGTTATTTTGTGTTCTAATAATTCTTGATCTTAAAAACTCCATAGCTTCTACTGGATTCATGTCAGAAAGATATTTTCTTAAAATCCACATTCTTTGTAACGTATTTGAATCTAATAACAGATTATCCTTTCTTGTACTTGACGAAACCAAATCAATAGCAGGATATATTCTTCTATTAGCTATTTTTCTATCTAATTGAAGCTCTTTATTCCCTGTTCCTTTAAATTCTTCAAAAATTACTTCATCCATTTTAGATCCTGTATCAATCATTGCAGTAGCAATTATTGATAACGATCCTCCATTTTCTATATTTCTAGCCGCTCCAAAAAATCTTTTTGGTCTATGTAATGCATTAGCGTCAACTCCACCTGATAAAACTTTACCGGATGCAGGAGATACAGTATTATATGCACGAGCTAATCTTGTAATAGAATCTAATAAAATAACTACATCATGAGAGCATTCAACCATTCTTTTTGCTTTTTTTAAAACAATGTTTGCTACTTTAACGTGACGATCTGCTGGTTCATCAAATGTAGATGCAATAACTTCTCCTCTTACACATCTTTGCATGTCTGTAACCTCTTCAGGTCTTTCATCAATTAATAAAATTATTAAATATACTTCAGGATGATTTGCTGCAATAGCATTAGCTATTTCTTTTAATAAAGTAGTTTTACCAGTTTTTGGAGGAGCTACAATCATACCTCTTTGACCTTTACCTATAGGTGTAAATAAATCTACTATCCTAGTAGAAAGAGTTGAATTATTTTCAGCAAGTTTAAATTTTTCGTTAGGAAATAATGGAGTTAAATGTTCAAAAGAATTTCTCTCTCTTATAAATGATGGATTTTTACCATTTATTTCAATAATTTTTATTAATGGAAAATATTTTTCTCCATTTTTAGGTGGACGGACTTCACCTCTTATTGTATCTCCAGTTTTCATTCCAAATAATCTAATTTGAGATTGAGAAACATATATATCATCAGGTGATGATAAATAATTGAAATCAGAAGATCTTAAAAAACCATAATTTTCAGGCATAATTTCTAATACTCCTTCACTAATAATTATTCCTTCAAACTGATATTCATTAGTTCTATATTTATTAGAAATATTATTTCTTTGCAAATTATTTTTTCCACTAAAAAAATTAGGATGATGTGTATTACTATCATACCTTTCTTGTTTTTTCCAGTTAGAAAAATTTTTATATTTTTTTTGGAATTTTATATGATCTTCTTTGTTATAATATTTTCTTTTTGAAAATTCTTTAGAATATTTATTTTTATTTTTTTCAATAAAAAATTTTTTTGATCCTACATTCTTCCTAATAAATTCTTTCGAATTATTTCTATCTTTTGATCCATAAAAATTATTTCTATCTTTTGATCCATAAGAATTATTTTTATCTTTTAATTCATAAGAATTATTTTTATTTAATACTGAAATTATTTTTTTTAATAATTCATTTTTACGTAATTGAGTACATTTTTTTAAACCAGAAGATTTTGCAATCTCCTGTAATTCAAAAAGTTTTTTACTTTTTAATTCAGTGATATCAAACATAAAATAATTGGATTATATTTATAATAACTACTTAGACGAGAAATACAATTTATATAAAAAAATTATATCGAACTTTAATAAAAAATTAAATAAATCACTTAAATTATCAATTTATTAAATTTTTTAATATTATGTTAAGAATACAATCATTATACTTATCAATATCAATTTTATTTTATTCTTTATCTGTATCTTTTTTATTTAATGATAGAGTAATAAGATATAATAGATTACAAAATCTATCAATGTTATTGACAATATTATGTATAATACTATCTTTATCTAGTATTTTTTTATTTAAAAAAAAAAAAATTCAGTTAATATTAAATAACTTAAATATTATTTTAAATACAATTAGTTTTTTAATTATTTTATTTTTTTTGGATAGTGAATATTATAGTAGTTTTTTTTATGCAAAAAAAATAAATTTTTCTTTAATTATATTCTTATTTTCATGTAATATACTTCTTTATATAACTAATCGTGCTATTATAAAAGATATAAAAATAATTGATTCTATTAATAGAATACGATAATAATGGTAAAAAATGATATTTCTATAAAACAATTAGAAATTTATAAAAAAGAATTTTTAAAAATTTCTAAACTTATTATACAACCTGATTTTTTATCTAAAAATAAATATAAAATATTAATAAAAAAATATAATGAATTAGAAAAAATATTTCTTCTTTATAAAGAATATAATAAAGAAATTAATCTTATAAAAGAAGCTAATTATATTATAGAAAATGATACAGATGATAAAGAAATGAAAAATTTAGCAATAAATGAAAAAATAAATTCAATTAAAAAATTAGATGATATTAAAAATAAATTATGTAAAATAGTAAAATATAAAAAAACTAAAAAAGACAATTATAGAAACGTTATATTGGAAATAAGATCTGGAACAGGTGGAGATGAAGCATGTCTGTTTGTAGAAGACATATTAAGAATGTATATAATGTATTTTAAAAAAGTAAATTGGAAACATAAAATACTTAATTTTCAAAAAGGAACAAAAGGTTATAAAGAAATAATAATAGATGTATATAGCAATGATAACAAAAATGAAATTTACGGACATTTAAAATATGAATCTGGGGTACATAGAGTACAAAGAATTCCTAAAACAGAATCTCAAGGAAGATTGCATACTTCTGCCATAACAGTTGCTATATTACCAAAAGTAGAAGATGTAGAAGTATCAATTAATCCATTGGATATAAAAAAATATACTTTTAGATCTAGCGGTGCTGGAGGACAACATGTAAATAAAACGGAATCTGCAGTTAGATTAGTTCATTTACCAAGTAATATTAAAGTAGAGTGTCAAGAAGAACGTTCTCAACATAAGAATTTTGAAAAAGCAATGATAGTTTTAAGATCAAAAATATATACTAATGAAGTAGAAAAAAAATTAAAAGAAAGATCAATAAAAAGAAAATCTTTAATCTCAACAGGAGATAGATCAGTAAAAATACGAACTTATAATTATCCTAATAATAGAGTAACTGATCATAGAATACATAAATCTATTCATAATCTTAATGAATTTATGAACGGTAATATTCAAGAAATGATAGATGCATTAAAAATAAAAGAAAACGAATAGTTAATATTTTAAAAAAAATTAAAATTTTTTTTTATAAAATTTGTATTATAATTACCTTTTATAAAATCATCATTTTTTATTAATTTTTTTTGAAATGATATACTTGTATGTATACCTTCAATTACAAATTCTTCCAAAGATCTATACATTTTTTTTATTGCTTTTTCTCTACTTTTTTCTGTTACTATTAATTTAGCTATCATAGAGTCATAATAATGAGATATATAATACCCAGAATATATATGAGTATCTACTCTTACACCTTTTCCTCCTGGAAAATGAAGTTGTGTTATTTTTCCAGGAGATGGACGAAAATTTTTATTAGTTTCTTCAGCATTTATTCTGCATTCTATTGAATACATTTTAGGATATAAATTTCGTTTATATAATTTTTTACCATATGCTATTGATATCTGTTCTTGTACTAAGTCAATTCCTATAGTTTCTTCTGTTATAGGATGTTCTACTTGAATTCTTGGATTCATTTCCATAAAATAAAAATTCTTATTTTTATCAACTAGAAATTCTATTGTTCCTATTCCTTCATAATTTATAAATTCAGCAGCTTTTTTTGCTTTTTCACCCATTTTTTTTCTTAAATAAGAAGTGATAAATGGTGATGGAGTTTCTTCTAACAATTTTTGATTTCTTCTTTGAATAGAACAATCTCTTTCAGATAAATGACAAATATTCCCATAACAATCTCCCATTATTTGAATCTCAATATGTCTAGCATCTATTACTAGTTTTTCTATATAAACATTTTTTTTACCAAAAAAAGATAAAGATTCTTTTTTTGCTTCATCCCAAGATATTTTTAATTTTGTTTTTTCAAAAACAGGTCTTATTCCTTTTCCTCCTCCTCCATATACAGATTTTATAATAATAGGATATCCTATTTTATCAGCTATTTTTTCTACTTCTTTATAAGAAGAATCAATAAAACAATTAACCCCAGGAATACAATGTATTCCTGCTTTAAGCATTATCTTTTTTGCAGAAATTTTATTGGCCATTTTTATCATATGATTTGGATTGGCACCAATAAATTTAATTCCATGTTTATTGCACATAGACGAAAAATATGCATTCTCAGAAAGGAATCCATATCCAGGATGAATAGCATCAGCATTTGTAATTTCTGCAGCTGAAATTAAATTAGGAATGTTTAAATAAGATTTTTTTGGATCTGGGGGGCCTATACAAACAGCTTCATCAGCAAAATAAACATGTAAACTGTATTTATCTGCAGTAGAATAAACCGCAACTGTTTTTAACCCCATTTCTTTAACCGTTCGTATTATACGTAAAGCTATTTCACCTCTATTAGCTATTAATATTTTTATTGACATTTTAATTTAAGGGTCAGTTTCTAAAAGAAATAAAGGTTGATCATAATCAACAGGCGTAGCATTTTCTACAAAAATTTTTAATAGTTTTCCATTTACTTCAGATTCTACGTTATTAAATAATTTCATAGCTTCTATAATACATATTATCATTCCTACCTTAATAGTATCACCAATTTTAACAAAAGGATCTTTATTAGGATTAGGTTTTCTATAAAATGTTCCTATCATAGGAGATTTTATTGTAATTAAATTCTTATGTTTTAATTTTTTATCTTTATAATTTTTTTCATTATTTATTGAAAAAGATTTATTATTTTTTTTTATATTGTTTTTATCTTCATTTTTTATATAAATTTTTGTTTCTCCTATTTGAATTTTTATTTCATTAATATTTGATTTAGAAACTATTTGAATAAGGGATTTAATAACATTAATATCCATAATATCATTTTTTATTTACTTCTTTTACATATACTACTCTTCCTTTATGATATAATTTTCCATTAAACCAATAAGCATGATGATATAAATGCATTTGATTAGTTGAAATACATTTTTTTAATAATGGTAATTTCAATTTTATATGCATTCTTCTATTGTTCCTTCTAGATTTAGATTGTTTTCTTTTGGGATGAGCCATAATTATAATTAATTTTAATACTAATTTATGTAATATTTTTTCATATATTTCTTAACATAAAAAAACTTTATTAAAAGTTTTTAAAAAATTTTAATATTTTTTTTTTAATGATAAATAATAATAGGGATAAAAATTATTCTGAATGGTATAATGAAATAATCAATAAATCTGGCTTAGCTGAATTTTCAGGTATACGTGGATTCATGGTTATAAAACCATATGGATATTCATTGTGGGAAATTATAAAATATGAATTAGATAAGATATTAAAAAATTCAGGACATAAAAATATTTATTTTCCTATTTTAATATCTAAATCTGTTTTTTCTAAAGAAAAAGAACATAATAAATTTTTTTCTGAAGGATGTGCAATTGTTACACATTCTAAAATAAAGAAATATAATAATAAATCAATTATTGATTCAGAATCAAAATTAAAAGAAGAATTAATAGTTAGACCTACTTCAGAAAGTATTATATGGAATACATATAAAAAATGGATACAATCTTATAAAGATTTACCTGTTTTATTAAATCAATGGGGAAATGCTGTAAGATGGGAAATGCGTACAAAATTATTTATTAGAACATCTGAGTTTCTATGGCAAGAAGGACATACCGCTCATTCTTCTAAAAACGAAGCTATGATAGAAGTAAAAAAAATATTAAACATTTATACTGATTTCTTAAAAGATTTCATGGCAATACCAGTAATAAGAGGAATAAAACCACATATAGATAAATTTCATGGATCAGAAAATACATATTGTATAGAAGCATTAATGCAAGATGGGAAGTCATTACAAATTGGAACTACTCATTTTTTAGGACAAAATTTTTCTAAGGCCTTTAATGTAAAATTCACAAATTTTAATGGTAAAAAAGAATATATATGGTCTACATCTTGGGGAATGTCTACTAGATTAATAGGAGGATTAATAATGTCACATTCAGATGATAAGGGCTTAATAATACCACCAAAAATTGCTCCTATACATATTGTAATTATACCAATTTATGATAATGAAGAAAAAAAAAATTTTTTAATAGAAAAAATATCTAAAAAATTAATATCTATATTAAGTATTAATAAATTAAGGGTTAAATATGATGATAGAAAAATGTTTACTCCTGGATGGAAATTTAATGAATATGAAATAAAAGGTATTCCAATAAGAATTAGTATTGGAAAAAATGAAATAAAAGAAAAAAAAGTAGAAATATTCAGAAGAGATACTTGTAATAAAATATATCATTTATTAGACAGTAGATTACCAAAATTTATTATTGAATTATTAAATGATATACAAAAAAATATTTATAAAAAAGCTTTAAATAGAACAATGAAATCAATTATTAAAATTGATTGTTTTAATGAATTTAAAAATCATATAAATAATTTTGGAGGATTTATTTTATCTCATTGGGATGGAACATATGAAACAGGAAAAATAATACAAAAAAAAACAGAAGCTACTATACGTTGCATTCCTTTTGATTATGGAAAAGAAGAGGGAAAGTGTATTTATTCTGGAAAATATTCACCTCAAAGAGTTATTTTTTCAAAATCTTATTAGAATTATTTAAAACTTTTTTAAATTTCCAAAAAAATTTTTTATGGAAAAATAATTTTTTTTTTTTAAGAAATTTTTTAACTCTTTTTTCAATCTATCAAAAACTGATATTCCTTCTTTTATAAATTGTGTTCCAATTTGAACCGCAGAGGCACCACATAATATATAATCAAAAATATCTTTTCCAGACGAAATTCCACCACATCCAATAATATAAATATCTTTTCTTAAAAAAGAAAAAAATTTAGAAACATTAGCTAATCCAAATGGTTTAATTATTTCTCCTCCTATACCTCCAAATCCATTATTAGGACGAATTACTACAGATTCTGTATCTGAATTTATATATAATCCATTTGGAATACTGTTAACACATGTTACAAACATAACAGGATATCTATTTATAATAGATGATATATTTTTTATATGTATTTCATTAAAATAAGGAGGTAATTTTATTCCTAAAGGTTTTTTATTAAATTTGAATACATTTTTTAAAAACTTATATACATATAAAGAATCGTATCCAAATATTTTTTTTCTATTAAGTATATTTGGACAAGAAAAATTTATTTCTAAAGCACTAATATTCTCTATTAAATTAGCTTTTTTTATTAAATAAAGATTTTCTTTTAAAGAAAATCCAGATATAGATAGAAAAACAGGTTTATTGGTTTTCTTTCTTTTTAAAAAATTTATATAAAAATCAATTCCAAGATTTGGAAGTCCCATAGAGTTAATACTTCCTACATTCCATTCAAAATATCTTGGTTTAGGATTTCCATTTCTTAAATCACTAGTACAACTTTTTGTTACTAATGCTCCAGAAGAACTATCTAATAAATCAGATAATTCTTTTTCTGTACTACAAAGTGCTCCGGAAGCATTCATAATACAAGATGATAATTTTATATTTTTTATTTTAGTAGAAATATCTATTTTATTTATTATTTCTTTCACAATTTTATAATTTAAAGTATAAAAATTTTTTAACTTTACTTAAATATATTTTTCATGTATAAAAAAAAAAATTTTTTTTTAAGTATATATAATTTAGGAATTATAAAATTTGGTAAATTTACACTGAAAAGCGGAATAAATTCTCCTGTATACATAGATTTTAGACCAATTGCTTCTAAGCCAAAATTATTAATAGAATTATCTCACCTTCTTTTAGAAATAGTTCCATCTAATAAATTTGAATTAATATGTGGGGTACCTTATGCCGCTTTACCTATAGCAACGGCATTATCTTTAATAACTAATATACCACTTATAATTAAAAGGAAAGAAAATAAAGGATATGGAACAAAAAAAATGATTGAAGGAATTTATAAAAAAGGACAAAATTGTTTATTAATAGAAGACGTTATTACAAGTGGAGCTAGTTTATTGAAAACTATAATAGATATAGAAAAAGAAGGATTAATAGTAAAAAATATAATATCAATTTTAGATAGAGAACAAGGAGGTATAGAAAATATAAAAAATATAGGATATAACATACAATCTTTGTTCAAAATAAAAGAAGTAATAAATATATTAAATAATAAAAATATTTTAGATAAAAAAAAAATTGATGATTTATACTTTTTTTTAAAAAAAAGAAAAAAAAACTATGAATATAAAAGAATTTCTTATGAAGAAAAAAAAAGAAAAATATCACATTTTATAGGAAAAAAATTAATTGATATAACATTAAAAAAAAAAACTAATCTAATTATTTCAGTAGATTTAATTTATTCTGAAAAAATATTAGAATTAGTTCGTTTAATCGGAGATAAAGTTTGTGGAATAAAATTACATTCAGATATAATTAGTGATTTTTCATTTTCATTTATAAATTATATTAAAGAATTATCTATAAAAAAAGAATTTCTATTATTAGAGGATAAAAAATTATGTGATATAAATTCTACAAATTATCTTCAACTTCATCATGGAATACATAAAATTTTATCATGGACAGATATTATTACAGTACATGTAATAGCAGGAGAATATAGTATTAGAAATTTAAATATACCATCTAATATAGGATTAATAACCATATCTGAAATGTCTTCAATTGGACAATTAATTGATGATAACTATATAAGAAAAGTACTAAATGTCTCATTAAATAATCCAAAAGTTATAGGCACTGTAGCTCAAAGAAAAGTAGATGATAGATTATTATTATTTACACCAGGCATACATTTATCTATAAATAATTATACACATCCTAATACAGCATTTAGAAAAAATTGTAGTGATTTTATTATTATAGGAAGAGGAATATATAAATCCCTTGATCCTGTTAAAACAATTGAAGAATATAGAAATATAGCATGGAAGGCTTATGAATCTGGATTATTATAAATATTTTATTTAATATAATAAAACTAATTATAAAAATATTTAATTTGTATAATTAAATTTATTGAATATTTATTTATAATGAAATGGATTAATTCACTAATCAGTTGTTTTATGATATTATTTAGTATAATAGATATATTAGGAAACGCTCCAATAATTATGGGGTTTAAATCTAAAGGAAATGTTATAGATACTAAAAAAGTTATAATTACTTCTTTTATCATTTTCTTATCTTTTTTATTTTTAGGTCAGCCTATATTAAAAGTTATAGGAATAGATATACATTCATTTTCAGTTGCTGGATCTATTGTACTATTTTTAATAGGAATAGAAATGATACTAGGTGTAGATTTTCATAAGATTTCAAAAAATACACAAACTTCAATAGTTCCTATAGCGTTTCCATTGATTGCTGGCCCTGGATCATTAACTACATTAGTATCATTAAGATCTACTTATAATAATACAATTATAATTTTATCTTTATTACTTAATATGATAGTTGTTTACTTTGTTATTGACAAATGTGATTTTATAGCTAAAAAAATAGGAAATAATGGATTAGATATATTAAAAAAAATATTTGGAATTATTTTATTAGCTTTTTCTGTAAAAATTTTTGGGGCAAATGCAATAAGATTATTTAAATAATAAATTAATTGAATTAAATATTTTTTTTATAGAACTATTTATACTATAATAATTATGGATTACTGATGATTTATATAAAAAAATTATGTAAATTTTTTTATTAAAATATTTTTTTAATATTAGTTTATTTTCAATAAAAGAAGATCTAATTAATCTTTTTATTCTATTTCTATTAACAGATTTTTTAACTTTTTTTTTTTATTAAAGTTCCTATTAAATTAGGATATTCATTTGTATTAAAATCTTCAATAAGATAAAATATTGAAAGAATAGGATACTCAAATATACGTTTACCGTTTTTTATAATTAAATTAAAAAATTTTCTTTTTATTTTATTTTTATATATTTTATTCATGATTTTATATAAATTCTTCTAGTTTAGAAACCATATTTTTTGGACCGCAAATGAACGGAGTTCTTTGATGTAAATCAATTGGTTTAATTTCCAGAATTCTTTTATGTCCATCAATTGCTTTCCCACCTGCTTGCTCAGTAATAAAAGCTATAGGATTACATTCATACAGCAATCTTAATTTTCCCATTGGATATAAGGATGTATTTGGATAAATATATATTCCACCTTTTATCATATTTCTATGAAAATCTCCAACTAAAGAACCTATATATCTTGCTGTATACGGCATACCATTTTTTTTTTCTTTATGACAATATTTTATATATTTTTTTATTCCATTAGAAAATTTAACGTAATTACCGTCATTAATAGAATAAATTTTATTTTCATTTGGAAAAACAATATTAGGGTGAGATAAATAGAATGTTCCAATTGATGGGTCTAAAGTAAATCCATGTACACCATTTCCTGTAGTATAAACCAATATAGTTGAAGATCCATATATAATATATCCTGCTAAAATTTGTTTATATCCTTTTTGTAAAAAATCATTTATTGTTAAATGATAATTATTGTATTTTTTTTTATATTTATATACTGAAAATATAGTACCAATAGGTACATTTACGTCTATATTAGATGATCCATCAAGAGGATCTATTAATACTATATACTTATTATCAGAAGTACATTCTTTTTTGTTTAATATTATAAAATTTTTACTCTCTTCTGATGCAATTCCACAAACCACATCTCTATTTCTAAAAGAATTAATAAAAATATTATGAGCAAAAAAATCTAATTTTTGTTGTTTTTCTCCTTGAATATTTGTTTTACCTGAACTACCAATATTTTTAGTTAATCCAGCTTTATTCACTTCTTTATGAATAGCTTTAGCTGCCAACTTAATAGCACTAAATAAACGTAACAACGACTCAATAGAATGAGAAAAATATTTTTTATTATCTATAATAAATTCTCCTAATGTATACATCTATTAAGGATCAAAGAAAAGAATAATATAAATATCAAACTTTTTTTTAAAAAAATAGAATAATAAGTTAACTTTTTATAAAAAAAATTTTATTTTTATTATTAACAATAATAAAATAATAATGAAAATTATACAATTATCATTAATATTGTTGTGGAGAATATGGTTTTTTATTATTAACATATTTTTAATTCCATTATTGGCTGGGGCATCTATTCCTTTTTTATTTAGTGAAAAATATTATCATATTGCATATTGGTTCTATCAAATGTGGGGAAGAAGTAATTTATTTTTAATGGGATTTTGGTATATTCTATATAAAGAAAAAGAAATATTAGATACTGATAAACAATATATGATAATAAGTAATCATACTTCTATTATAGATATAATGTTAATTTTTTCTATAATGAGAAATCATCCGTTAATTTTTGTTGGAAAATCTGGATTATCTAAAATTCCAATTTTTGGATTTGTTTACAAAAGAAGTAATGTTCTTATAGAAAGAAATAATATATCAAATTGTGTTGGTATATTCAAAAAAATACAAAATAAAATAAATTATGGAAAAAGTATCTGTATCTTTCCAGAAGGTGGAGTATCAAATAATAAATATTCAATACATTTAAATCCCTTTAAAAAGGGAGCTTTTTTTTTAGCAATTTTGAATAAAATACCTATAATACCTTTTACTATAGCTGATATAAAAACAAAATTTCCTAATTTTTTTTCTATAAAAGGATGTCCAGGAAAAATAAGAATAAAACAACATCATTCCATTTCAACAAAAAATTTATCTTTAAAAGATAAAGATTTTTTAAAAAAAAAGTGTTTTAATATAATAAATAATCAATTAAAATCATTCTACAAAAAAAATATTTAATAAAAAATTTTGTGAATAAAATAATTAATATTTATACAGATGGATCTTCTAAAGGTAATCCAGGTCCTGGAGGATATGGAGTTTTTATAGAAACATTTTTTAAAAATTTCTATTATAAAAAAGTTATATCTGAAGGATATCGTTATACTACAAATAATAGAATGGAATTACTTGCTGTAATAGAAGGATTAAAAAGAATAAAAAGAAAAGAAAATATAGTAGTTTTTACTGATTCTAGATATATTATAGATTCTGTTAAAAAAAAAAGAATATTTGAATGGGAAAAAAATAATTTTTACAAAAAAAAAAATGTAGACTTATGGAAAATATTTATTAAATTATTTTTAATCAATTCAATATCATTTCAATGGATAAAATCTCACAATAATCATTTTTGCAACGATTATTGTGATAGATTGTCTGAAAAAGCATCTAAAAAAATCAATTTACAGATTGATTATGTATACGAAAAAATAAATGGACATTTACAATAAATTAAATTTTTTTATATATTTTTTGTCTAATGATTTCATATGAAATTATAGACATAGCATTACTAACATTTAATGAATCTATGTTTCCAAACATAGGAATATTTATAATTTTATTACAGTTATTAATCCAAATTTTGGATACACCTTTATTTTCAGATCCAATAACTATAGATATTTTTTTATGAAAAGAAAAATCAATATTATATAAGTTTTCTGATTTATTATTAAATCCTGATACAAAAATTTGTATTTCATTTTTTTTTATCCAATTAATAATAGAATCTACATTATCTATTACAATATTATTAGTAAAAACGCTACCTAAACTACATCTAATTACGTTAGAATTAAAAATATACGTTTTAATATTACATAATATAACTAAACAAAATTTAATAGATTCTGCTACCCTTAGTATAGCTCCTATATTACCAGGTTTTTCTAATCCATCTAATACAAGTATAAAAATATTTTTATTAATTTTATTATAGTTAACGTCTTTTATTTTATTAATTTTTTTTTCTTTAAATAAAGTAATTATTCCATCATAATTATCTCTATATGCTAATTTTTTAAATATTTTTTTTTTTATTATATAAATATTATTATATTTTTTAATTATACCAAATTTTGAAAAAATATTTTTACAAATAAATATTTCTAAAGGACTAAAACCACCTTTAATTGCCATATTAAATTCTCTTAATCCCTCTACAATAAAAAAATTTCTTTTTATTTTTTTTTTTAAATTCTTTATTTTAGTATTATTAATACTGTATATTTTTTTGTAAATCATGGATCCAAATATATGAACATAAATAAAAAAAATGATATAGTTTATATGAAATTAGCGATTGAACAATCAAAATTTTCTTTTTGTAAAAAAAAAAAGTAGGAGCTATTATAGTTAATAATGGAAAAATAATATCTAGTGGATACAATAAAAATCCAATTAATAATGAGTATGATTGTGAAGATTTAAATGGAAATACTAAATGGTATATTATACATGCTGAAGCTAATGCAATATTAAAATTAACATATTCTTCATCTTTTTTTTCATGTGAAAATTCATCAATTTATATAACACATTCTCCATGTAAAGAATGTAGTAAACTTATTTATTTATCTAAAATTAAAAAAGTTATATTTATAAATATATCAAATGATAATGATGGTATAAAATTTTTAAAAAAAAAATCATTATATATTAAATGTATATATAAATACTTTAATAAATAAAAGTTTACCCAAGTGGCGAAATCATGGTATACGCGTTGGACTCAAAATCCAATGACTTTCTATGTCATGCGGGTTCGAATCCCGCCTTGGGTATTTTTAAAATAAAAAATATTTTTGAGTTAATGGTAAAATTTTAGATGGAAAAGATTCTATTTTATTTCCATCAATATAAACTGAATAATTTTTTGGATCCACTTCTATATTAGGTGTTTCTCCATTTAAAATCATGTCTTTTTTAGATAAATTTCTACATCCTTTTATTAATTTTATTTTTTTTTTTATATCATTTTTATAAAAAAAATCATTATTTAAAGAACATGATGGAACAAAAATATTACTCAATTTAGGATTAAAGTAACCAAACATTTTTCTATACATAAATGGTTGTGGAGTAGGTATAGTAGCATTAGGATCCCCTACACATGCATATACAATCATTCCACCTTTTATTACTAATTCAGGTTTTACCCCAAAAAAAGATGGCTTCCATAAAACTAAATCAGCCATTTTTCCTATTTCTATTGAACCTACATATTCAGAAATACCATGAGTTATGGCAGGATTAATTGTGTATTTAGAAATATATCGTTTTACTTTAAAATTATCATTATTTTTTTCTGAAGAAGTATTTACTAGTCCTTGTTCTTTCATTTTATCTGCAGTTTGCCAAGTTCTTTTTACTATTTCTCCTATTCTCCCCATTGCTTGGGAATCTGAACTTACCATACTTATAGCCCCCATATCATGTAGAACACCTTCTGCACTAATAGTTTCAGATCTTATTCTAGATCTTGCAAAAGATACATCTTCAGGAATATTAGAGTCTAAGTTATGACATATCATTAACATATCTAAATGTTCATCAATTGTATTATAACTATATGGAATAGTTGGGCTTGTAGATGATGGTAATACATTTTTATTAGAAATAACTTTTAATAAATCTGGAGCATGTCCACCTCCCGCACCTTCAGTATGATAAGTATGAATAACTCTATTATTAAATATTTTTATTGTATCTTCTATATACCCAGATTCATTTAATGAATCTGTATGAATATTTACTTGTATATCTAATTTATCTGATACATTTAAACATTGGTTAATTACACTTGGTGTACTTCCCCAATCTTCGTGTATTTTTAATCCACCAGCACCAGATTCTACTTGTTCAATTATAGCTTTAGGGTTAGAACTATTTCCACTTGCAAGAATAATAAAATTAATAGGAACATAATCTATACTTTTTATAATATTTTGTATATTCCATACTCCTGATGTACAATTAGTTGCTATAGTCCCGGTTGTAGGGCCAGATCCTCCACCAATAATAGTAGTAGTTCCATTTTCTAATGCCACTTTAAACAATTGTGGACAAATATAATGAACATGACTATCTACACTTCCTGATGTAATAATTAGATTTTCTGAAGAAATAACTTCAGTTCCTGCTCCTATATACATATTGGAATCTACTCCATCCATAAAATATGGATTACCTGATTTTCCTATTCCTACGATAATTCCATTTTTTATTCCAATATCTGCTTTTACAATCCCCCAAAAATCTATAATAACTGCATTAGTAATTACTAAATCTAGTATTCCATCATTTTTTGTAGCCATAGGATGTTGTCCCATTCCATCTCTAATTACTTTTCCGCTTCCAAAAATACATTCATCTCCATAAGTTGTATAATCTTTTTCTATTTCTATCCACAATGATGTATCTCCCAAACGAATTTTATCTCCTTTAGTTGGTCCATACATACTGGCATAAATTTTTCTATCAACTTTTTTCATGTTTTCATAATATTTTATTTTCCTGAGAATCCGAAAATTTTTTTACTTCCTCCTATTTCTATTAAATTAATTTCTATAGTTTCTCCTGGCTCAAATCTAATTGATCTTCCTGAAAGTATATCTAAACGATATCCTATCGTACCTCTTCTCTCAAATAGAAGAGAAGAATTACTTTCATAAAAATGAAAATGTGATCCTATTTGAATTGGTTTAGTTCCAATATTTTTAACTATTCTTTTTATACGATTTCTTTTCGGAAGAATATTAATTTTTTCTTTAAGAAGATTATATTCTCCAGGAACTAAACTAGATTTTAGTTTTATTTTTTTTTTAATTGGATTATGTATTGTTACTAATTTTGTCCCATCAGGAAATGTAGCTTCTACTTGTACATTTTCTAATAATTCAGGAATACCATCCATAACTTGATTATCCTCAAGTATATTAGAAGCTTCAACAACAAGATCTTTTACAGTTTTACCATCACGAGCACCTTCCATAATATAATTAGTTATTAAGGCTAAAGATTCAGGATAATTTAATTTTAATCCTCTATTTAAACGATTTTTTGCTAATTCTCCTGCCATATATAAGAGAATTTTTTCCTTTTCATAAGAAGTTAAATGCATAAGTATTCCTAAAATTTTATTGTTAATAAATAAATTAAATAGTTTTTATTAAAAAAATATATAATAATACTTTATATATAATTCAACAATTTAATTTAAAAAAATTAATTGTTAAAATTAACATAAGTAATTACATGAATAATGTAGTTTTATTATATTATATATCTATATAAAAGATGTATCGTCTCTACACAAATTATCATTATTTTTGTTATTGTTTTGAATAATGAAAAAATTGTAAAAAAAATAGTAAAAATGCAAGTTCTAAAATTTGGAGGAAGTTCAATGGCATATTCTAGTTCTATAAAAAAAATTTGTTCTTTATTAATTAAAAAACCAAAGGGTAAAAAGTATATAATTATAGTATCAGCAATTGGAAATACAACTGATCAATTAATAAAATGTGGTTTATATGCTTTTAAAAGAAAAAAAAGTTTATATAAAAATATATTAGAAAATATAGAAAGATTACACATAGATCTTATTAAAGAATTATTTCCTATTATATATAGAAATAATTTAATTAATAATATTAAAAAAAATATTTCTAATATAGAAAATTTATGTAATAGTATTTTTCAATTAAAAGAACTTTCAAAGCGTTCTTTAGATAAAATAATGAGTTTTGGAGAATTAAATTCTTCTTTTTTAATTTCTGAAAAATTAAAAGAATGCGGTTTAAACGTTATATGTAAAGATAGTAGAGATTTAATTATAACTGATTCTCAGTTTGGATGTGCACAAGTAAATTTTATAAAAAGTAATAATAGAATTATTAATTTTTTTAAAAATATTAATTCGGAATGGATAGTAATTCCAGGATTTATAGGTTCTAATATTAATAATGAAACAACTACCCTAGGAAGGGGTGGATCAGATTATACTGCTTCTATAATAGCAGCTGCTATATCTGCTAATATACTTGAAATATGGACTGATGTTAGTGGGATGATGACTGCAAATCCAAAAATAGTAAGTCAAGCTTTTCCAATTAAAAGAATATCTTATGAAGAAGCTATGGAATTATCACATTTTGGAGCAAAGGTTATTTATCCTCCTACAATTCAGCCAGCTATGAAAAAAAATATTCCTATACAAATTAAAAATACTTTTTCACCTTTGGATTTTGGTACTCTTATTTATATTAACAAAAACATTAATATTAGTCAACCAGTTACTGGAATTTCTGGAATTAAAAATATGTCTTTACTAACATTAGAAGGTAGTGGAATGATAGGTATTCCTGGTTATTCTAAACGTTTATTTGAAGCATTATCAAAAGAGAAAATAAATGTAATATTTATTACTCAAAGTTCATCAGAACATTCTATTACAACTGTTATTAATGACATAGATTCTATTAAAGCTAAAAATTCTATAGATAATGAATTTAAAAAAGAAATATATCAAAAACGTATAGATCCAATAATTATAGAAAAAAATTTATGTATTATAGCAGTAGTTGGAGATAATATGAAGAATCTTCATGGAACAAGTGGAAAAATGTTTTATTCACTTGGAAAAAATAGTATAAATGTTAGAGCAATTGCACAAGGTTCAACAGAAAAAAATATATCAGCAGTTATAAAAAAAAAAGATTTTAAAAAAGCATTAAACACGTTACATGAAGTGTTTTTTGAAAGTCCACCAAAACAAATAAATCTTTTTATTTGTGGGATAGGAAAAGTAGGAAGTAAATTATTGGAACAAATAAATCAACAAAAAAATTATTTATTAAAAAAATTAAAACTACAAGTTAGGATTGTAGGTATAGCTAATAGTAAAAATATGTATTTTAATAATCATGGAATTAACTTATTAAGTTGGAATAAACACATAAAAAATGGAGATAAAATGGATATATATTTATTTATAAAAAAAATTAATAAATTTAATTTAAGAAATAGTTTATTTGTTGATAATACAGATAGTAAAGAAATGGCAATGATTTATGATAAGTTTCTTAAAAATGGAATTGGTGTTATTACTTGTAATAAAATTGCTTGTTCATCTGATTATAATCATTATAAAAAATTAAAAATATTATCTAGACATTTCAATGCTCCATTCTTATTTGAAACAAATGTAGGAGCTAGTTTGCCTGTAATAAGTACACTTAATGATTTAATAAATAGTGGAGATAAAATTAATAGAATAGAGGCTGTTTTATCAGGAAGTTTAAATTTTATATTCAATAATTTTACAAAAAAAAATTCATTTTTAGAAATAGTAAAGAAAGCACAATTAAAAGGATTTACTGAACCAGATCCTAGAATTGATTTAAGTGGATTAGATGTTATGAGAAAAATACTTATTTTAGCCAGAGAATGTGGTTCTAAACTTGAATTAAAAGATGTTAAACAAAAACATTTCCTACCAAAAAGCTGTTTTTATTCTTATTCTTTAGAAAGTTTTTATAAAGAATTAAATAAACATAATGATTATTTTTTTAGAATAATAAATAAAGCTGAAAATAATAATAATAGATTACGTTTTATTGCAAAATATGAAAACAAAAAAGCCTTTGTTGGATTAAAATCAATTAATAATAATCATCCATTTTTTCAATTGGAAGGTAAAGACAATATGGTTTTATATTATACATATCGTTATTCTGAACAACCTCTTATTATAAAAGGTGCTGGTGCTGGAGCAGATGTAACTGCATCTGGGGTATTTTCAGATATTATTAAAGCAACTAGGTAAAATATTTTTTTACTTAAAAAAGTAAATTTAAAATGATTTTAAATATATAAAAAAAATTATATAGCTATATCTCCTTTTATATGAGGATATGGATTATAATTTTTTATTAAAAAATCTTTAAAAGAAAATTTGAATATATTTTTAACTAATGGATTAAGTATAATAATTGGAAGTTTTTTAGGAACTCTATTTATTTGCAAATTAACTTGATTTATATGATTATTATAAATATGTGCATCACCTATAGTATGAACCAGAGTTTTTGCTTTCAAATTAAGTGTATTTGCTAACATTTTAAGTAAAAATGAATAAGAAGCTATATTAAATGGTAATCCTAAAAAAATATCAGCACTTCTTTGATACAATAATATAGATAATTCTTTATTTAAAACATAAGCTTGAAATAATACATGACACGGAGGTAAAGCCATATAATCAATCATTCCCACATTCCATGATGATACAATCAAACGTCTTGAATTAGAATTATATTTTATTTCTTTTATTAGATTATTTATTTGATCAATTGAATCATTTTTATACGATGGCCATTTTCTCCATTGGAATCCGTATATTGGACCAAGATCTCCGTTATCATCAGCCCATTCATCCCAAATTTTAACTTTGTTTTTTTTTAAATACTTTACATTAGTATATCCTTTTAAAAACCATAATAATTCGTAGATAATTGATCTTACATTTAATTTTTTTGTAGTAAGAAGTGGAAATCCTTTTTCTAAATCAAATTTCATTTGATATCCAAATATACTTATTGTTCCTATACCAGTTCTATCTTTTTTATTTTTTCCATTTTTTAATACATATTTTAAAAGACCTATATATTGTTTCATAATAAATTTAATTTTAATTTTAATTTAAAAAGTATTTTTGCATAAAAAAAATATGACTATGAGTCAAAATATTATATTTTTTTCTACAAAAAGTGGTTTAGAATTATCAAAAAGTATAGCATTCCATTATGGAAAGTATTTAGGAAAAGTTAAATTTTTAAAATTTAGTGATGGTGAATATATTCCACGTTTTGAACAATCTGTTAGAGGTAGTAAAGTTTTTTTAATAGGATCAACATTTTCTCCAGTTGATAATTTAATGGAACTTTTATTAATGTGTGATGCAGCTAAAAGAGCGTCAGCTTATAGTATTACTTTAGTAATTCCATATTTTGGATGGGCTAGGCAAGATCATAAAGATAAACCAAGAACTCCTATAGCCGCTAAACTTATAGCAAATTTAATAACTGCATCTGGAGCATCTAGAGTAATGACTATGGATCTACATACAGATCAAATTCAAGGATTTTTTGATATACCTGTAGACCATTTATATGGTTCTAGAATATTTATTAATTATATTAAAAAATTAAATATAGATCAATTAACTATTGCTTCTCCAGACATGGGAGGGGCAAAAAGGGCTAGAAGCTATGCTGGATATCTTGGAACAGATGTAGTAATCTGTTATAAAGAAAGAAAAAATGCTAATAAAATAGAATTTATGAATCTTATAGGAAATGTTGATGAAAAAAATATCATACTTATAGATGATATGGTAGATACAGCAGGAACTTTAACAGAAGCAGCTAACTTGATAAAAAAATTAGGGGCAAAAAGTGTACGTGCGATAGCTACCCATCCAGTATTATCTGGAAATTCATATGAAAAAATTTATAATTCATCTATAAAAGAATTATTAGTAACAGATAGTATACCAATAAAATTAAAAAGTGACAACAATAAAATAAAAGTATTATCTTGTGCACCACTATTTGCAGAAGTAATGAAGTCAATGAAAAATGATGAGTCGATTAGCAGTAAATTTTTAATTTAAAAAAACAATGGATTTTATAAAAATATGTGGAAAAATAAGAAAAAAAATAGAAATTGGTAATAAAAAATGTAATAATTTTTTTAGAAAAAATAAAAAAATACCATGTATCATATATGGTAAAAATCTAAATATACCATTTTATGCTACAGTAGATGAATTAAATAAAATAATGATTCATAATAAAAAATGTGGAGTTTTTATAAAATTAGAAGATAATAAATACATAAAAGCAATACAAAAAGAAATACAATACGATTCAGTAAAAGATACAATAATACATGTTGATTTTTATAAAATAGAGGACTCTAGTCCTATTATATTAAATATTCCTATTGAATTTATAGGAAGACCTATTGGTGTTATTAAAGGTGGAGAATGTAATTACTTTATTAAAAAATTGATTATAAAATCTATTGCAAAAAATATGCCAGAATGTATAAGAATAAACATACATAATTTAGATGTAGGAGATAAAATAGTAGTAAAAAATTTAAAAATAAATAAGTATATAATATTAAATTCAGATGATGAATTAATTGTAAAAATTAAAATTCCACGTGTTATACGTACTTCTAAAGAAGAAAATAAAAAAGAAGAAAATAAAAAAGAAGAAAATAAAATTAATAATTAATCACTGTGGATTTATGTCTTTTAAAGATATTCATTTTATGAAAATAGCAATAAAAGAAGCTATAATCGCTTTAAAAAATAATGAAATCCCAATAGGTGCTGTAATTACTTATAATAATTTTGTTATAGCAAAAACTCATAACTTAACAGAAAGTTTAAATAATTCCACTGCACATGCAGAAATTTTAGCTATTAATATAGCATCTAATTTTTTAGGAAAAAAAATAAGAAAGTGTGTAATGTATATTACATTAGAACCATGCCTAATGTGCATAGGTGCTATCTT
The DNA here is from genome assembly GCF_014252375.1 of Blattabacterium cuenoti. GTDB lineage: Bacteria > Bacteroidota > Bacteroidia > Flavobacteriales > Blattabacteriaceae > Blattabacterium > Blattabacterium cuenoti_AH. The sequence continues at coordinate 132,815 of NZ_CP059221.1, forward strand.
ATGTTCAAGAATTGAAAAAATTGTATTTGGCGCAAGTAATACTAAAGGATTTTTACTTAATAAAATAAAATTACATACAAAAATTATATTTGTATCAGGAATTATGAAAAATAAATGCGAATCTTTAATACAAGATTTTTTTTTATCAAAAAGAATTAAATATAAAAAAAATATTTAAATAATTATTTTATTATTTTTTTTTAATTTTAATATTATTGGTAAAGTTGTTGTAATAATAATTAATAATATCATCCATTCAAGATTATTTTTTAATTTAGGAAAATTTTTATCTAAATAATGACCAGCTAACATTATAGATGATGTCCATATTATTGCACCTATTATATTATATATCATAAATTTTTTAAAATTTACTTTAATAGCACCTGCCACAATAGGAGCAAAAGAACGAAACATTGGAAGAAATCTACTTATTATTAAAGCAGTAGTTCTATATTTATTGTAGAATGATTTTGCTAATATTAAATGTTTTTTTTTAAAGAAAAAAGAATCTTTCTTTTTATATAATAGTTTTCCTGATTTATATCCTAACCAATAACCTTGTATATTTCCTAGAATTGCTACTAATGCTACAATTAAAATTATTACAAAAAAAGGTACATTATAAAAATTTTTACATAAATCATTTCCAAATATTCCTGCCGTAAAAAGTAAAGAATCACCAGGAAGAAGAAATCCAATAAAAAAACCAGTTTCTGCAAATACAATTGCCAAAATAATAAATAAAGCAGTATTTCCAAAATATATAAAAATCCATCTAGGATTAAATAAATGATGAAAAAAATCCCAAAAATCCCAAAAATTTGACATTAAATGAATATCGTGATAGAATGAAAAATTAAATATTTCCATTTTTTTACTTATTTTTCAAAAATAATTAAATAATATTACATTAATAATTAAATAATATTACATTATTATATGGATTATATTGTCAAATTTATTAATATTTTAGTATGGATTCCTAATATATTTTTTATTATTATAGGTTTTATTTTTATAATTTTCTGGTTATATAAAATATTTAATTTTAAAGATTAACTTATCAACAAAAGTAACATTTTTTTGAATATAATGAATAATGTAAAAGCAAATGATTTAATTTTATTTGATGAAGAAGCTTATGATAAATTAAAAAGATATTTAATTTACAATGTTTCTTCCATAGAAGAAATATTTATTTTAGTAGATAGTATTACTAAAAAATATTGTTTACCTATATTACTTAAGTATTTATTTTTTATAAAAAAACCTAATGTAATTACAATTAATTCTGGAGAAACAGAAAAAAATATATATACATGTATAAAAATATGTAAAGAAATAGAAATAAAAAAAGGTACAAGAGATAGTATCCTAATAAACTTAGGAGGAGGAGTACTAACAGATATAGGAGGATTTGTAGCTTCTATATTTAAACGAGGGATTAGATTTATAAATATTCCAACTACTTTATTAGGTATGGTTGATGCATCAATAGGATATAAAAATGGAATTAATTTAGGATCTATAAAAAATGAAATAGGATCATTTTATATACCTGAATTATTGATTATAGATATTAATTTTTTGAAAACACTTGATGATAAAGAAATAATATCTGGAATGTCTGAAATGTTTAAATATGGATTAATAAGAGATAAAGAATTTTGGATAGATATGAAAAAATATTATACATATATAAAAAATAAAAAAATAGAAGAAAAAAAATTTAAATGTTTAATTAAAAAATCCATTATGATAAAACAGGAAATAGTGGAAAAAGATCCTAAAGAAAATGGATTAAGAAAAATTTTAAATTTTGGTCATACTATAGGACATTCTTTAGAAAGTTTTTTTATGAAAGATATTAATAAAAAAATTATTCATGGAATAGCTGTTGCAAATGGAATGATATATGAATCATGGATTTCATATCAACTTAATATGTTATCAAATATAGATTATAAAGAAATTAAATCAACATTATTATATTTATATCCAATAACAAATAAATTCTCTAATAAAGAAATAGAATACATGTTTAAAATTATGCAATATGATAAGAAAAATAAAAATAATAAAATTCAATTTTCATTAATAAAAAAAATAGGAAATTGTTCTTATAATTGTATAGTTTCAAATAGTTTAATAAAAAAAAGTTTTATAAAATTTTAAAAAATTAAAAATATTAACATAAAAAAAATGATAGAAGGAGAAAAACTCATTTCAATTAATATTGAAGATGAAATGAAATCATCTTACATAGATTATTCTATGTCAGTTATTGTTTCAAGAGCACTGCCTGATGTTAGAGACGGATTAAAACCTGTACATAGAAGGGTATTATATGGAATGTATAAACTAAATATATTTTCCAATAATTCTTATAAAAAATCTGCACGTATTGTAGGAGAAGTATTAGGTAAATATCATCCTCATGGAGATATTTCTGTTTATGATACTATGGTTAGAATGGCTCAAAAATGGATTAGTCGTTATCCACTTATAGATGGACAAGGAAATTTTGGATCATTAGATTCAGATCCTCCAGCTGCTATGCGTTATACAGAAGTTAAAATGAAAAAGATTTCGGAAGAAATGTTATTAGATATAAATAAAAATACTGTAGATATGAAGTTGAATTTTGATGATTCATTAGAAGAACCTACAGTACTTCCAACTAGAATACCAAACTTATTAATTAACGGCTCTTCTGGCATCGCTGTTGGTATGGCTACTAATATACCTCCTCATAATTTGAAAGAGACTATAGAAGCCATTTGTGCTTATATAGATAGTAATAATAGTTTATCTATAGAACAAATAATAAAATATATTAAAGCCCCTGATTTTCCTACAGGTGGAATTATTTATGGATATAGTGGAATAAAAAATTATTTTTTAACAGGAAAAGGTCGTATTATTTTAAGAGCTAAAATTCATTTAGAAGAAATACAAGGAAGAAAATCAATTGTTGTTGATGAAATACCGTATCAGGTTAATAAATCAGAAATGATATCTAAAACTATAGGATTAATAAAAAATGGTAAAATAGATGGTGTTTATCAAGTTCGTGATGAATCAGATAGAAATGGATTACGAATTGTTTACTTTCTTAAACAAAATACTAATCCTGAAATTTTATTAAATAAATTATTTCAATATACATCTTTACAAACTTATTTTAATGTTAATGTAATTGCTTTAGTAAAAGGGAAACCTTCTCAACTAAACATAAAAGATATAATTAAAAATTTTTTAGAACATAGACATGACATAATAATTCGTCGTACAAAATATGAATTAAAAAAATGTAAAAATCGTATTCATATTTTAGAAGGATTTTTAAATATATTGAATAATTTAAATGAAATGATTCAATTTATTAAAAATTCAAAAAATAAGAATGATGCTAATAAAAAATTAATAAAAGAATTTAACTTATCAGAAAATCAATCAAAATCTATTCTAGATTTACGTTTACAAAGTCTTACTTCTATGGAACAAAAAAAAATAAAAGAAGAACATGATGAATTAATAAAAAAAAACTTTTTTTTAGAAAATATTTTATCTAAATATTATATTAGAACAGATCTTATTAAAAAAGAACTTTTAGAAATAAAAAGAAAATATTCTGATTCACGACGTACACAAATAGATTACTCTGGTAATGAAGGAAAAATTAAAATAGAAGATTTAATTGAAGATATACAAGTAGTTCTTACTATATCTCAGGCAGGATATATAAAAAGAACTTCTTTGTCAGAATATAAACGTCAAGGTAGAGGAGGAATAGGTAACAGGGGAGCTACTGCAAGAGAATCTGATTTTTTTAAGCATTTATTAATAGCAACTAATCATCAATATTTACTTTTATTTACAAAAAATGGAAAATGTTTTTGGTTAAGAGTATATGAAATTCCAGAAGGATCAAAAATTTCTAAGGGTAGAGCAATACAAAATATTATTGACCTCAAAAAAGATGATAAAGTAAATGCTTATGTTTTAATAAATGATCTAACTGATAAAAAATATGTAAAAAATCATTATGTTATTATGGTTACTAAAAAGGGAATTGTAAAAAAAACGTCTTTGTACCATTATTCTCGTCCTAGAAAATATGGAATAAATGCTATTGTTATTAGAAAAGATGATTCTTTATTAGAGGCCTTTTTAACAAAAGGAAATAGTCATGTTTTTATTGCATTAAAAAGCGGGAGAATTATTCGTTTTTCTGAAAAAAATGTTCGTCCTACTGGAAGAAATTCTTTTGGAGTTATAGGTATAACTCGTTCAAATGAAAAAGACGAGGTCATTGGGATGATATGTGTAGAAAATATTGTAAAAAAAATAGGATATTTATTAGTAGTTTCTAAAAATGGTTTTGGTAAAAGATCTAAAATAGAAAATTATAGATTAACTAATCGTGGAGGTAAAGGTATAAAAACTATAAATACTACGAAAAAAGTAGGTCATTTACTTTCCATTAAATACGTAAAAGAAGAAGATGATTTAATGATAATAAAAAAATCAGGTATTATTATAAGAATTTCAATATCAGAGATAAGAGTTATGGGTAGAAATACTCAAGGAGTTAGACTAATAAATATAAAAAATAATGATGCTATAGCAGATGTAGCAAAAGTATACAAAAATGTTAATTGAATAAAATTATTTTAATTGTATTTAACAATTTTAAGTTTTTTTTTAATGAAAAAAAAGCCAATTATTTTAGTAACAAATGACGACAGTATAAGTGCACCTGGAATTAGAGCTCTTATTCACATGATGAATTCTTTAGGAGAAGTATATGTCGTTGCACCAAATAAAGAAAAATCAGGAATATCTCATGCAATAACTATGGACACTATTTTATATTGTAATTCAATAAAAATTGATAATGGTACACAAAAAGAATGGGAGTGTTCTGGAACACCTGTTGATTGTGTAAAATTAGCTATAAATAATATTCTTCCTAAAAAACCTGATATTTGTGTATCAGGAATTAATCATGGATCAAATTCTTCTATAAATATTGTATATTCTGGAACAATGTCCGCAGTAATTGAAGCTAGTATAGAAGGAATTCCTTCTGTTGGATTTTCTTTATTAGATGTAAAATTTAACGCAGATTTTTATTCTTCAAAAGAATATATATGTAGAATTGTTAAAAAAGTTCTTAATAATTCTATTCCAGATAATGTAATTAGTCTTAATGTTAATATTCCAAAATTAAGAAAAAATCAAATAAAAGGAATAAAAATATGTAAACAAGCTAAATCTAAATGGAAAGAATGTTTTGAAAAACGTTATAATCCTTCTGGAAAACATTATTATTGGTTATTTGGAAGTTTTATTAGTAATAAAAAGATTATAGATACTGACGAATGGGCTTTAAAAAATGGATATATTTCAATTGTTCCTGTACAATTTGATTTTACAAATTATTCTATATTAAATACGTTAAATTCATGGACTTTTATTTTTCTATTTATTTATCCATTTATTTAATAATATTGTGAATATAAATCCAAATAAAATACAAGATTTTCTTGGTCAACGTGATATTATAGAACCTTTGAATATTTTTATTCAAGCTGCTAAAAATAGAAATGAAGCTTTAGATCATGTTTTATTCCATGGACCTCCAGGTCTAGGAAAAACTACTTTAGCCAATATAGTAGCTAAAGAATTAAATGTTAATATAACAATTACGTCTGGATCAATTTTATATAAACCCTGTGATTTAGCTGGATTACTTATTCATTTGAAAAAAAATGATGTAATATTTATTGATGAAATTCATAGATTATCTACTGTTGTTGAAGAATATTTATATTCTGCAATGGAAAACTACAAAATAGATGTAATTATTGATTCTGGATCTAATGCAAGATCTGTACAAATAGATCTATCTCCATTTACTTTAATAGGTGCAACTACTAGGTATGGATTAATTACATCTCCAATGAGATCTAGATTTGGAATAAATTTTCGTATGGATTTTTATGAAAAAAGTATACTAAAAAATATTATATTTAATAATGCAAAAATATTAAAAATTCCTATTACAAAAGAAGCATTATGTGAAATTTCTAATAGAAGTAGAGGTACTCCACGTATAGCTAATTCATTACTTAGAAGAATAAGAGATTTTGCTCAAATAAAAGGAAATGGAATTATTGATAATAAAATATGTAATATCGGATTAAAAGCACTAAATGTAGATAAAAATGGATTAGACGAAATAGATAATAAAATTTTACTATTTATTATTAAGTATTTTAAAGGAGGACCAGTTGGAATTAATTCTATAGCATCCGGTATAAATGAAAATACAGATACACTAGAAGAAGTTCATGAACCATTTCTTATTAAAGAAGGATATCTAATAAGAACACCTAGAGGACGTAAAACTACTGAATTAGCATATAAACACATAAAAAACTTTTTTATAAAAAACTAAAAAATTAAAATATATTTAAAATAACTTTATAACTTTAAATATTAAAATATTATATCATGCCTTCAAATGTTATTGTTGGACTCCAATGGGGTGATGAAGGAAAGGGAAAAATTACAGATTTTCTTTCCAAGAATTCTGATTATGTTATTCGTTATCAAGGTGGAAATAATTCAGGTCATTCTATTCATATTGAAAATAATTACTTCATTCTTCATTTAATACCATCTGGTATTGTTTATCCTAATGTAAAATGTATAATTGGTCCTGGAATGGTAGTAGATCCAAAATTTTTAATTAAAGAATTAATTAACCTTAAATCAATGGGAATTAACGTTGATAATATATTTATAGCAAAAAGATCTCATATAATTATGCCTTATCACATACTTTTAGACAAATATAAGGAAGAATATTTAGGAAAAAATTTTATAGGAACTACAAATAAAGGTATTGGGCCAGCTTATGAAGACAAAATATCACGAATTGGTATTCGTATGTTAGATTTTTTTTATCCAGATATTTTTTATAAAAAGTTAAAAAATAATATAGAACTTAAAAATATAATTTTTAAAAAAATTTATAAAAAACCAACTATTTCAGTTGAAATTATTTATAAAAAATATATGGAATATGCAAAAATTCTTTCATCTAGAATTATAGATGCTGTATATGAAATTCATATTGCATTAAATAAAAATAAAAGAATTTTATTTGAAGGTGCTCAAGCAATGTTATTAGATATAGATTACGGAACATATCCATTTGTTACTACATCTTCTTCTACTACTGGTGGAGTATGTGTTGGTTCCGGAATACCTCCAGTTGGATTTGATAATTTTTTTGGAGTCATAAAATCATATTGTACACGAGTAGGAAATGGTCCTTTTCCAACAGAAATAATCAAAACTAAATTAGTAAATTATTTAAGAAATAAAGGAAATGAATATGGTTCTACAACAAAACGTCCTAGACGTTGTGGATGGTTAGATTTAGTTGCTATTAAATATTCCTGTAAAATAAATGGAATAAATTATTTAATAATGACAAAATTAGATGTATTAAACGGATTAAATTATATAAAAATATGTATAAAATATGAAATTGATGGATTGGAAGTAAATTACTTTACTCCAGATATAGGAAATAATAAAATAAATTGTATTTATAAAAAATTTAAAGGATGGAATCAAAATATTTGTGATATTAAAGAATATGAAAATTTACCAATAAATTGTAAAAAATATATTAATTTTATTGAAGAATATATAGGATTAAAAATTATATTGATATCTATTGGATCAGAAAGAAATAAAAATATAATTAAATATAAACATTTATTTTATAAAATTTTTTCTAGTGAAAAAATATGAAAATCCATTAGTGGAAAAATACGGAAGTAAAGAAATGTCATATAATTTTTCTCCAGAAAAAAAAATTATTATATGGAGAAAATTATGGCTAAATTTAGCAAAAATACAAAAAGAATTAGGATTAAATATAAGTAATGAACAAATAAATGATCTAGAAAATAATTTATATAATATTGATTGGGATAAAATTAATTTTTTTGAAAAGAAATTTCATCATGATGTAATGGCTAATTTATATGCTTTTGGAGAAAAAGCTATAATAGCAAAACCAATTTTACATTTAGGAGTTACAAGTGCATTTTTAGGAGATAATACAGATATTATACTTATTAAAAATGGATTAAAAATATTATTAAAAAAATTAATAAATATAATATTTCGTTTAAGAAATTTTACTATAGAATATTATAAAACTCCGACTTTAGCATATACTCATTACCAACCAGCACAATTAACTACTGTAGGAAAACGTTCTTCATTATGGATGCAAAGTTTACTTTTTGATATTGAAGAATTAGAATTTAGATTAAAAAATTTACCGTTTAGAGGAGTAAAAGGTACAGTAGGTACTGCTGCTAGTTTTAAAGATTTATTTAATGGTGATTTAAATAAATTAAAAATTTTAGAAAAAAAATTATCAAATAAATTCGGATTTAAAAATATATGTCCAATAACTGGACAAACTTATGATAGAAAAATAGATTCACAAATATTAAATTTATTATCTAATATATCTCAGTCTTCTCATAAGTTTAGTAACGATATACGTTTATTGCAAAATTTAAAAGAAATTGAAGAACCTTTTGATGAAAATCAAATAGGATCTAGTGCTATGGCTTATAAGAGAAATCCAATTCTAAGTGAAAGGATTTCTTCCATATCAAAATATGTTATATCAATTTCTAACAGTTCTGCAACAGTTGCTGCAAATCAATGGTTAGAACGTACTTTAGATGATTCGGCGAATAGAAGACTAGTAATTAGTCAATCATTTTTATCTGTTGATGCAATTTTAATAATATGGAATTATATTTTAGAAAAAATTTATGTATATCCTAAAATGATTGAAAAAAATATTAATGAAGAATTACCATTTTTAATAACAGAATCTATTATAATAAAATGTGTAAAAAAAGGATGTGATAGACAAGAAATACACGATAGAATTAGAATTCATTCTATGAAAACATGTTTAGAAATAAAATTGAATGGTTTAAAAAATAATTTTATTGACAGAATTTTAAAGGATGAAAAAATTCCAATATGTAAAAATGAAATAGATAAATTACTTAATCCTAAAAATTTTATAGGATTTTCTCCAGAACAGTCATTGGACTTTGTGGAAAAAAAAATTAATCCTATATTGGAAAAATATTATAGTTTAATTGATTTAAATTCTTCATCGTCTTATATTAAATAAAAAAATGATTTTTTTATCAAAAAAAAAAAATTATAGGATTTATATAAAAAAAAAATCAATATTTGATATAGATTCTTTATTATTATACAAAAAATTAAAAAAGTTAAATATACCAATAAATAAAATTGTTATATATAATATGTATGATTTTTTTAAAATAAGTAAAAATTTACTTATTGAATTTTTAAATAAAGTACTTTTAGATCCTGTAACAGATATTATGTATTTTAAAAAAAATTTTAAAAATCCATTTTTTGAATGTTATTTAAATAATGGTGATGACCGTGAAAATGCAGCAATACAATGTATTAAAGCATTTAATCCAAATGAGTCTAAAAATGTATCTATAAAATTTAAATTATTAATAGAATTTATAGGAATAAAATATTACGATATAAATAAAATAAAAGAATTTATTAAAAATGATTATTCTTACATTTTTTTAGATAAAATAAATAACAAAAAAATAAATAAAAAAGTTAATGTTAATATTAACAATTTCATTAACTGTAATAGTAATAGATTAATAGAAATACATAAAAATTTAAATTTATCTATAGATTTAAAAGATTTATCTTTTATTAAAAAATATTTTAATAAAGAAGAAAAAAGGAATCCTACAGAAGAGGAGATAAAAATTTTAAATACTTATTGGTCTGATCACTGCAGACATATAACTTTTTTTACACAATTAGAAAAAATTTCTTTTAACGGAGTATTAAAAAAAATATATAAAAACGTATTTGATAAATATTTAAATGATAGAAAAAAAATAGGAAAATCAAAAAATCCTATAAGTTTAATGGATTTAACTAAAATACCATACAAAATATTTATTAAAAAAAAAAAAATAAATATCATTAGTGAAGAAAATAATGCTTGTATAATTATGATAGATGTTCTTTTTTCAAAAGAAAAAAAAATAGAAAAATGGTATTTATGTTTTAAAAACGAAACTCATAATCATCCTACAGAAATAGATCCGTTTAATGGAGCCTATACTTGTATAGGTGGCGCTATTAGAGACCCGTTATCTATAAGATCATTCGTATATCAAAGTTTAAGATTAAGTGGTATTGCAGATCCTAGATGTTCAAAAATAATAAATGGAAAATTATCGCAAGATAAAATTTGTATAGAATCTGCTAATGGGTTTAGTTCATATGGAAATCAAATAGGATTATCAACTACTCATGTAAATGAAATTTATCATGAAGGATATAGAGCAAAAAAAATGGAGGTTGGTATGACAATTGGAGCTACTCCAGTTAATTTTATAAAATGGGGGATACCTGAAAATGGAGATATAGTATTACTAATAGGAGGAATTACAAAAAAAGAAGGTATAGGAGATGCAAATGATTCATCAAGAATAATTAATAATTATGAATATATTAGAAAAAAACGAATGGGAAATCCTATAATAGAAAGAAAAATTCAAAGACTTTTTAGAAAAAAGGAAATTACTTCTTTGATAAAAAAATGTAATGATCTTGGTGCTGGAGGTTTAGCAATAGCTTTGAGTGAAATACATGATAGTATAGAAATTTATTTAGATAAAGTTCCGTTAAAAAAAAATGATAATTTAAATCCTATAGAAATCGCTCTTTCTGAATCGCAAGAAAGAATGGTAATAGTTACAGATCCTATAAACATAAAAAAAATTATTAAATTATCTAAAGAAGAAAATTTAATAGCTACTCCTATAGCTAAAATAACTGGAAATAAACGAATTATTTTTTTTCATAAAAAAAGAAAAATTTTTGATATAAAAAATTCGTTTTTAAATACAAAAGGAGCTAAAAAGAAAAATAAAGTTATTGTAGAATCTCCTAGTTATATTTCACCTTTTAAAAAGTCAAAAAAATATGTTTTTAATAAGAAAAATTTCTTAAAATTTCTTTCTAAATTAAATATAACTTCTCAATTAAGTATAGTTGAAATGTTTGATAGTACAGTAGGAGGAACTACTGTATTAATGCCATTTGGTGGGAAATATCAAATGACTCCTTCTGAAGGAAGCGTACAAAAAATACCAGTATTACATGGAAGTACAGATACTGTAAGTATCGCATGTTGGGGATTTCATCCTGAGATATCTACATGGAGCCCATTTCATGGTGGAGCTTATGCTATATTAGAATGTATCTCTAAAATAGTTGCAATAGGAGGTAATTATAAAAAGACATATCTTAGTTTTCAAGAATATTATCAAAAATTAGGAAAAAATCCTATAAATTGGGGTAAACCTTTTTCATCATTGTTAGGTGCATATCATGCACAAATGTCTCTAGGAATAGTTTGTCTTGGAGGAAAAGATTCAATGTCTGGAACGTATAAAAACAAACATGTACCTCCTACTTTAATATCTTTTGGAATAACTACTGAATTATGTTCAAATATAATATCTCCAGAATTTAAAAAAGTAGGTAATAAAATATATTTATATCATCATTTTCCTGATAAAAATGAAATGCCAAATTTTGATTCAATAAAAAATGCATATAATAAAATATATAATGGAATTTGTGATAAAAAAATTTTTTCTGTAAAAACTATAAAAGATGGTGGAATTGCTATTGCAATTTCAAAAATGTCTTTTGGAAATAAATTAGGAGTTAAAATAAATTATGAAAAAAATTTATTAGAAACTCATATTGGATCATTAATTATAGAATCTTCGTCTTCATTATCAAATGAATTTATCCTAATAGGAAAAGTTACAGGATCAAAATATTTAGAATTTAACGGAGTACGAATTAGTATAGATTCAGCTATAAAAAGCTGGTCTTCAACGTTGTATAATATAATTTCCAATTATTATCCTTGTAAAAATAAAAATAAAGATTATTTAAATATTAATATTTATAAATCAAAAAATAATTCAAAAGAAAATAGAAAGTATTATTATAAGTTTAAAAAAATATGTAAACCTAACGTATTTATTCCTATATTTCCAGGAACTAATGGTGAATTTGAATCTATAAGAGCTTTTGAGCATTTTGGAGCAAAAGTTAATAGTTTTGTTTTTAAAAATTTAAATTATAATGGAATTTTAGAATCTATACATTATATAAAAAAAATTATAAGGTCTGTACAAATTATTATGATTTGTGGAGGATTTAGTGCTGGAGATGAACCAGATGGATCTGCAAAATTAATTATATCCATATTACAAAATTCATACATAAAGGATTCTATTGAAAATTTTCTTAATAAAGATGGATTGATACTAGGAGTTTGTAACGGATTTCAAGCATTAATAAAATCAGGTTTATTACCATACGGAAAAATTTGTTTGAGAAATAAAAAATCTCCAGCTTTAATTTTAAATAAGATAAAAAAACACGTATCACAATGTGTTCATATAAAAATTATTTCTGATTATTCTCCATGGTTAAACGGTATGAAAAATAAAATATATACATTTCCTATTTCTCATGGAGAAGGCAGATTTTATGCTGAAAAAAATATTACAAATAATTTATTTAAAAAAAATCAAGTAGCAGCTCAATATGTTAATTTAGATGGTATTCCTAGTTTAGAAAAAAGATATAATCCTAATGGATCAATTGAATCTATTGAAAGTTTATTAAGTAATAATGGTAAAATTTATGGTAGAATGACTCATCCAGAACGTATTTTTGATAGTGGAATATTGAAAAATATACCTCGTAATAAAGAAGATTCTATTTTTATGAATGCAATAAAATATTTCTTATAAAAATTTTTATACTATGAAAGTATCTATATTTATTGGTAGTATTTCTGACATATCAATTATGAAAAATTCTTCTGAATTATTAAAAAAATTTAAAATAAATTATAAATGTTATATAATTTCAGCACATAGATTACCAAATATTTTATTAAATACCATAAAAAAAATAGAGAATGAAAATACAGAATTAATTATTGCTGGAGCTGGATTATCAGCTCATTTACCAGGAATTATATCGTCTCAAACAATAATACCAGTTATAGGTGTTCCTATATATAATCCAAATAATAGTACATTAGGTGGTATTGATGCTCTTTTTTCCATAACACAAATGCCAAAGGGAATACCAATTGCTACTGTAGGAATAAATAATTCTTATAATGCTGCTATGATGGCAGTACATATTTTATCTTTAAAATATGATTGTTTAAAAAAATTATTGATAAAATTTAGAGAAAATATTAAAAAAAAATTAGAAAATGAAATAGAACAATATTTATAAAATTATGAATAATAATAGTTTTATTATAAAAAAAAATGTTTTAATAGAAGGAAAAACTAAAAAAATATATTTAACTAACGATCCTTTTAAAGTAATTCTTCATCATAAAGACAATTTAACGGCTTTAAATGGATTGAAAAAAATTTTTTTATTAGATAAAGGAGTATTAAACAATGAAATTACTACATTAATATTTAAATTTCTTAATTCATCTGGAATAAAAACTCATTTTATTCAAAAAATAAATAATAGAGAACAATTATGTCATAAAATACAAACAATTCCTTTAGAATTTGTAATAAGAAATGTTGTTACTGGAAGTTTATCTAATCGTTTAGGAATTAAAGAAGAAAAAAAAATACCAAATGGTATAATAGAAATTTTTTATAAAAATGATACTTTAGAAGATCCATTAATAAATGATAATCATGCAGTATTCTTAGGAATTATTTCTTATGAAGAATTAAATCGTATTTATTCAATTTTAAAAAAAATAAATAATTTATTAAAAATATATTTTTTAAATAAGAATATTATATTAGTAGATTTTAAAATTGAATTTGGTAGAAATAATAAAAATGAAATATTATTATCTGATGAGATAAGTCCTGATACTTGTAGATTTTGGGATAAGGAAACAATGAAAAAATTAGATAAAGATTTATTTAGGCTAGAATCACAAAAAAAAGAAAAAATATTTGATTCATATATGGAAATATTAAAAAGATTAAATCAAGAATAAATTTATTAAAATTTATTTTAACTTTTAACAAAAAAAACATTAAATCTAATAAATAATTTTTTTGGATAAATTTCATGAAGAATGTGGGGTATTTGGAATATACTCAACACTAAAAATAGATATTTTCTCGTTTATTCAATCCGGCTTATTTTCTTTGCAACACAGAGGTCAAGAAGCATGTGGTTTTTCTATATTAAAAAATGGATTTATTTTTACTTATAAAAGCGAAGGATTAGTTTTAGATTTTTTTCAAAAAATATCAAATTATAAAAGATATTGTATTGGAAATGCAGTTGTTGGACATACTCGTTATTCAACAGAAGGAGGACAGAATAAAAAGAATATTCAACCATTTTTTGGAAAAAGTTCATGTGGAAAAACTATTATATCTATAGTTCATAATGGAAATATAATTAATGCAAAAAATATAAGAAAGAAATTAGAGTATAAAGGAATTAATTTTTTTTCTGAATACTCAGATTCAGAAGTAATATTACGTTTAATTCAAAAAAATTTATTAGAAAATAATAATAATTTAGAAGAATCTATAAAAAAAACAACCTTTAATATTAAAGGAGCATATTCAGTAATTGTATTAATGGATAACAAAATGGCAGCATTTAGAGATCCTAATGGAATTAGACCTTTATGTTATGGATTTTTAGACGAAAAAACTTATATTTTTAGTTCTGAAACATGTGGAATAGATGCGGTGGGAGGTACTTATGTTAGAGATTTATTTCCAGGAGAACTTATAATAGTTGATGATAATTCAATTAAATTTTCAATGATAAGTAAAACAGAAAATATAAAAAATAGAATATGTTCTTTTGAATACATTTATTTTTCTAGACCAGATTCTGTAATTGAAAACTTAAATGTTTATAAAATTCGTGAAAAAAGTGGAGAAAAATTATACGAACAATATCCTGTAAAAGCTGACGTTGTTATCGGAGTACCAGATTCAGGAGTACCTGCTTCTATAGGGTATTCAAAAGCATCTGGGATACCTTTTAAGCCTATATTAATAAAAAATAAATATATAGGTAGATCTTTTATTTTACCTAAACAAGAAATTCGTGAAAAAATGGTTAATTTAAAATTAAACCCAATTTTACATGAAATAAGAAGTAAACGTGTTGTTATTGTTGATGATTCTATTGTTCGTGGAACTACTAGTAAAAAACTAATTGACATTTTAAAAAAATCAGGGGCTAAAGAAATTCATTTTCGTAGTGCTTCACCTCCAATAATTGCCCCTTGTTATCTTGGAGTAAATACTCCAATTAAAAAAGATTTATTTTCATATAATTATAAAAATAATATAAAAAAAATATTAGATGTAGATAGTCTAGAATTCCTAAGTATGGATAATTTAATAGAAATTTTAGGAGGAAAAAATTATTGTTTTGGATGTTTTACTGAAGAATATCCAATTTAATAAAATTATTTTACTTATTTCATAAAATGAAAATACATTAATTACTTATGAAAGTAAAGAATAATATAACATATAAAATTAATAAAATTTTAAAAAAAACTTATACAAAAAAAGTATTAAGTAATTTGGATCATTTTTCAGGATTTTATAAAATATATAATAAATATAAAAATCCTATTCTTGTTTCTGGAACAGATGGAGTTGGTACAAAAATTTGTTTATCTATAAATTTTAAAAAATATGATCTAATTGGAATAGATTGTTTTGCTATGTGTATAAATGATATTTTATGTCATGGTGCAGAACCTATGTTTTTTTTGGATTATTTAGCATGTAATAAAATTAATTCTTTTATTATAGAAAATATTATAAAAGGTATAGCTTGCTCATGTAAAGAAAATAATACATGTTTTATTGGTGGAGAAACCGCGGAAATGCCTGGATTTTATCCTAAAAATGGATATGACATTGCAGGATTCTGTGTTGGTATAGTTGATCAAGACAATCTTATTGATGGAAAAAAATTAATTAAAGAAAATGATGTTATAATAGGATTTGAATCATCAGGAATTCACAGTAATGGTTTTTCTGTTATTAGAAATATTTTTTCAGAAAATGATTTAAAAAAAGGTTTTTTTGACAAAAAACCTTTTTATGAAATACTTTTAATACCAACTAAAATTTATTATAATTTAATTAGTTATTTATTAAAAAAAATTTCTATACACGGAATTGCACATATTACTGGAGGAGGAATTTTAGATAATTTATCTAGAATTATTCCTGAAAATTTATCTGCTGTAATAGATAAAAAAAAAATTCCTATTAAATCTATTTTTAATTTTATACAGAAAAAAGGAAATTTATCTGAAGAATTAATGTGGAAAACATTTAATATGGGATTAGGTATGATTATTATCATTTCTTCAAAAGAAAAAGATTTTCTATTAAAAAAAATTAAAATTAAAGAAAAACCATATGTTATAGGTTCTATTGTAAAAAGAAAAAATAAAGAAATTAATTTAATATGAAAAAAATAATATTCTTAGTATCTGGAAATGGAACTAATATGATGCATATTTTAAATGCTATTAATAATAAAATTTTATATAATTTCGAAATAATATCAGTAATTTCTGATAGAAATTGCAAAGCTATAGAATATGCTAGTAATAACAATATTAGATTTTTTTCTTTAAAAAGAAATAAATTTTTATCCAAAAAAATAGATATTTTACTCGTTAAATATAAACCAAATATTATAATATTATCTGGATTTCTTTCTATACTTAATAAAGAAATTTGTAAAAAATGGTATGGAAAAATTATAAATATACATCCTTCTATTTTGCCTAAATATGGTGGTAAAGGTATGTATGGGGAAAAAGTTCATGAATTAGTTATAAAAAATAAAGATAAAATATCAGGAGCTACAATACATTTTGTTACAGAAAAAATAGATTCTGGTAATATTATAATTAACGGAAAATGTAAAATATCTAATAATGAAGATGTTAATTCTTTATCAAAAAAAATTTCCAATATTGAAAAAAAAATTTTAATAGAATCATTAAAAATTTTATGAAAAGAGCTTTAATTAGTGTTTATAAAAAAAATAAGGAATTATTAGATTTTTCTTTTTTTTTGAAAAAAAAAAAATATGAAATTATATCAACTGGAGGTACTTATGAATTTTTAAAAAAAAACGGATTATATCCAATAAATATTTCAGATGTTACATCTTTTTCTGAAATTTTGGATGGAAGAATTAAATCTATACATCCTAATATATATGCTGGAATTCTAGCTAATCGTTCTATCAATAAACATTTAGAATCAATTAAAAATAATAATATTAAATTGATTGATATTGTATTAATAAATTTTTATCCATTTAATGAAAAAAAAAGTAATAAATCTATTAAAATGAAATCTTTATTAGAATTTATAGATATTGGAGGACCTTCTTTAATTAGAGCAGCAGCTAAAAATTTTCATTATGTTACACCAATTATAGATAGTAATGATTATGAATCAGTAAAAAAAGAAATTAATTATAATGGATTTACATCTTTAATTTTAAGACAAAAATTAGCAGGAAAAGCATTTAACTTTACTTCTAATTATGATTATATTATTTCTAAATACTTTTTAAAATTAAAAGTAGAAAAATTTCCAAAAAAAATAAACCTTTTTTATGAAAAAAAAATGAATCTTCCATATGGAGAAAATCCACATCAAAAAGCTTCATTTTACGTTGACAACATAAATAAAAAAGGTTCTATGTATAATTTTAGCCAAATTCATGGAAAAAAAATTTCTTTTAATAACATAAGGGATATAGATATAGCTTGGAAAATTGTAAATCAATTTTATAAACCTACTTGTTGTATTATAAAACATTCTACTCCATGTGGAGTCGCATGTGGTAATAATAATGTTGAAGCATTTAAAAAAGCTTATAGTGCAGATCATATTTCTTCTTTTGGAGGAATAGCAGCATTTAATACAAAAATTTCATATGAATTGGCAATAAAAATTAATAATTTGTTTCTAGAGGTAATTATTGGGCCATCATATGATGATGATAGTCTTTCTATTTTAAAATCAAAAAAAAATTTAAGAATTATTAGTATAAATAATCCTATTTCAAATAAGATGGATTATGTACAAGTTGATGGTGGATTATTAGTTCAAGAATCAGATTATAGTAATAAAAATGATAATTATAAAATAGTTACAAAAAGAAATTTTTCTAATCAAGAAATAAAATCCATTTTTTTTGCACAAAAAGTAGTAAAATTTGTAAAATCTAATGCTATTGTAGTTGCTAGTGGAATGCAAACAGTAGGAATATCTGGGGGACAGACAAATAGAATATGGGCAGCACGCCAAGCTATAAGTAGAGCATTGGAATTAAAAAAAAATAAAAAAAAATTAGTTCTAGTATCTGATGCATTTTTTCCTTTTAAAGATATAATAGATGAAGTTGCAAACTCTAAATTAATATATGCGATTTTACAACCTGGTGGTTCTATAAGAGATTCAGAATCTATTAATGCTTGTAATAATTATGGAATAGCAATGGCTTTTACTGGAAAAAGATATTTTAAACATTAAAAAAATTATGAAAATTTTAATTCTTGGAGAAGGAGGTAGAGAACACGCTATTGGAAAAAAATTATTAGAAGATAATTTTGATATAAATTTATATTTTTATCCTGGAAATGGTGGTACAAAATTAATAGGCCATAATATAGAAAAAAAATGTTCTATTTTAGATTTAGTAAATTTTTCTAAAAAAAACAATATAAGTCTTACAATAGTTGGATCAGAAATTTTTCTTATGAAAAAAGTTGTTGATTTATTTCAATTTCATAAATTGAATATAATTGGACCAAATTATAATTCTTCTAAATTAGAAGGAGATAGAATTTTTGCAAAATCTTTTATGAAAAAATATGGAATAAGAACTCCTAAATATGAAACTTTTTATTCATATGATAAAGCTAAAAACTTTTCTAAACAAAAAACTTCATTAGTAATTAAATCTAATGGTATTGCTTCAGGAAAAGGAGTTATTATTTCCCATAATAAAAATGAATATCAAAAAGCATTAAAAAGTATTATGGTAGAAAAAAAATTTGGAAAATCTGGAGAAAAAATAATAGTAGAAGAATATTTAAATGGAAAAGAAGTTTCTATATTATCAATTTTAAACAATAATAGAATTATTCCTTTTATATCTTCTAAAGATTATAAAAAAATAGGAAATAATAATTTAGGTTTAAATACAGGAGGAATGGGGGCTATTAGTCCAAATCCATATATGAAAAATCATATATGGAAAGATTTCAATGAAAATATATTAGAACCTACTATTGAAGGTTTAATTTCAGAAAAATTAACTTTTCTAGGATTTTTATATTTTGGATTAATGATTTATAATAATAAAATTTATTTATTAGAATACAATACTAGATTAGGAGATCCAGAAACACAATCCATACTTCCATTAATGAAAAATAACTTTCTTAACATGTTAAAATCTTTTTTTTACGAAGATAAAATAAATATTTCATGGAAAAATTATTGTTCATGTTGTATAGTATTATCTTCTTTAGGATATCCAGAAAAATATAATATAGGTTATATAATAAATAATTTTAATAAATTAGAAGAACCTTTTTATATTGCTGGAGCAATGAGAAAAAAAGGAAAATGGATTACTTCTAGTGGAAGAGTATTGAATATTATAGGAATTGATACAAATATCAAATATGCAAGAAAAAATGCATATGAAAAAATCAATAAAATTAAATGTAATAATCTTTATTATAGAAAAGATATAGGTTTATATTAATATGAAAATTGGAGAATTAATTATTGTATTAGATTTTGGATCACAATATAGTAATATAATTGTAAGAAGAATTAGGCATTTAGGTGTACATACTATATTATGCTCACATAATATTTCTATATATAATATTTTATCTAAAAAACCTAAAGGAATTATTTTATCAGGTGGGCCATTTTCTGTATATAATAATAATGCTCCATTAATATATAAAAATATTTTAGAATTAAATATTCCAATATTAGGTATTTGTTATGGAATGCAGTTAATTTCTTTTTTATTTGGAGGAAAAATAGAATCATCAAAAAATAAAGAATATGGAAAATCTTATTTAAAAATAATAGATGAAAAAAATCCATTATTTTTAGGAATCCCAAAAAAATCTATAATTGTTTGGATGAGTCATTCTGATGAGACTAAAGAAATTTCAGAAGAGTTTAAAGTCATAGGAAAAACTACCTCTTGTTCAATTGCTGCATTTTGTCATAAAAAAAAAAATATTTATGCTCTTCAATTTCATCCAGAAGTAAGTCATACAGAATTTGGAATGTTAATCATTAAAAACTTTATTTTAAAAATTTGTAAATGTAATGCTAATTTTAAATTAAAAAATATTATAAAAAAAAGTATTGATAATATAACTAAAATAGTTTCCAAAAAAAAAGTAATATTAGGAATATCTGGTGGATTAGATTCTTTTGTTGCAGCTTCATTAATTTATAAAGCAATAGGAGATTCTTTACACTGTATTTTTGTTAATAATGGACTTCTTTTAGAAGAAGAAGAAAAATCTATTGATAAAATTTGTAGTATAGTTAAATTTCCAATTAATATAATAAACGCTAAAAATCAATTTTTATCTAAATTG
This sequence comes from Blattabacterium cuenoti, assembly GCF_014252375.1. Lineage (GTDB taxonomy): Bacteria > Bacteroidota > Bacteroidia > Flavobacteriales > Blattabacteriaceae > Blattabacterium > Blattabacterium cuenoti_AH. Next base: position 153,708 of record NZ_CP059221.1, read on the forward strand.
ACTGGAATTATTGATCCAGAAAAAAAAAGAAAAATTATAGGTGAAGAATTTATTAAAATATTTGAAAAAGAATCAAAAAAAATAAAAAATGTAGAATTTCTAGCTCAAGGAACGATTTATTCAGATGTTATTGAATCTTCTAAAGATTCTTCAAAATTATCAGTTAATCCAATTAAGTCCCATCATAACGTTGGAGGATTACCGAAAACTATAAATTTAAAACTACTTGAGCCACTAAAAAAATTTTTTAAAGATGAAGTTATTGAAATTGGATATATACTAGGATTACCTAAATATTTATTATATAAACATCCATTTCCTGGCCCTGGAATAAGTATACGTATTATTGGAGAAATAAATGAAAAAAAAATTTCTATTTTAAGAAAAGCAGAAAATATTTTATTTCAAGAATTAAACAATTATAAATTATATACAAAGCTTAATCAAGCTTTTATAATTTTATTACCAATAAAATCTGTTGGAATAATGGGTGATAAAAGATCATATGAATATACCGCTATATTACGTTCAATTAATACAAAAGACTTTATGACTGCTACTTTTTCAAATTTATCTTATGAATTTTTAGAAAAAGTGTCAAATAGAATAATAAATGAAGTAGATGGAATAAATAGAATGTTGTATGACATTTCATCTAAACCTCCTTCTACTATTGAATGGGAATAGTAAATTATATAATCATATTAATTAATTTATACAAAGTTTTTTTCAATTCTGTTCTTGGAGATATTATGTCTATAAATCCATGATCTATTAGAAATTCTGAGGTTTGAAATCCTTTTGGTAAATCTTTTCCTATTATTTCTTTTATAACTCTTGGACCAGCAAATCCTATTAATGCTCCAGGTTCTGCTATATTTATATCTCCTAATAAAGCATAAGAAGCACTTACTCCTCCCATAGTAGGATCAGTTAATATAGAAATATATGGAATTTTACAATTTTTCAATTGAGTTAATCTTGCTATAGTCTTAGCCATTTGCATTAACGAAAAAGAAGATTCCATAATTCTTGCTCCACCTGATTTAGATATAATAATGTATGGATATTTTTTTTCTATACAATATTTTATTGCTCTAGATATTTTTTCTCCAACAACTGATCCCATAGATCCTCCTATAAAAGAAAAATCCATACAAGATATTACTATTTTTATTCCTCCTATTTTTCCTATTCCAGTTCTAATAGCGTCATATAAATTTGTTTTTTTATTAGCTTCTATTATTCTATTAGAATATTTTTTATAATCTTTCCATCCTATTGGATCTTTACTTGTAATTTTACTATTTATTTCTAAAAATTTTTTATTATCAAATAAAATATCGAAATATTCTTTGCTATGTATCCTTACGTGATATCCATCTTCTGGACTAACATAAGCATTTTTTCTTAAAATATCTGTATCAACTATATTTCCACTAGGTGTCTTATACCATAAACCTTTAGGTAATGGTTTCCTATCATCTATAGATGTAATAATATTTTTTTTTTTTCTTAGAAACCAATTCATAAATTTATAATTTTTTATTATAAAGTATTAATATTATTCATTATTATGAAATATTTTTTTAATAGATTTTTAAAACTTTTTTCTCCTTCTCTTAACCAAATTCTAGGATCATAATATTTTTTATTTGGAATATATTCTCCATCTGGATTTCCTATTTGTTTTTTTATATATTCTTTGTTTTTATTCATATAATTTCTTATACCACAAGTAAAGGCATATTGGAGATCCGTATCTACATTCATTTTTACTACTCCATATTTAATAGATTCTTTAATTTCTTTTTCAGAGGAACCAGATCCACCATGAAAAACAAAAGATATAGGTTTTTCATTTGTATTAAATTTATTTTTTATGTATTCCTGAGAATTTTTTAATATTTTTGGACGAAGAATAACGTTACCAGGTTTATAAACACCATGAACATTTCCAAAAGAAGCAGCTATAATAAAATTATTACCAATATTTTTTAGCATTTTATAGGCATATAATATATCTTTTGGTTGTGTATAAAGTTTTTTATTTTCAATATTAGAATTATCTACACCATCTTCTTCACCTCCTGTTACACCTAATTCTATTTCTATAGAAATATTCATTTTATTCATTTTTTCGAAATATTTACTACAAATTTTTATGTTTTCTTTCAAAGGTTCTTGAGATAAATCTAACATATGTGAACTAAATAATGTCTTTCCATTTTTTTTATAAAAATCTTTGTTTGCCTTTATTAATCCATCTATCCATGTAAGATTTAGTTTAGAGCAATGATCAGTATGTAATATTACTGTTGATTTATAATGTTTAGCTAATGTATGAACATGCATAGCACATGCTATTGCTCCTTTTATTGCAGATTCTTGTTTATTTTTATTTTTAATAGAACCTAATCCAGCATTAAAAATAGATCCTCCATGAGATAATTGTATAATAATGGGTGAATTAATTAATGCAGCAGTTTCCATGGCAGTATTTATTGTATTGGATCCAATAACATTTACAGCTGGAATAGAAAAAGAATTATTTTTTGCATAATCAAAAAGTTCTTTTACAAGATTACCAGTAATTACTCCATAAGGAAATTTTCTATACATAATTATTTTAATTTTAAAGGATAAACAAATGTAAAAAAACTATTATAATTAAATTATTATATATATGTTTATTAAATTTTTTTAATAAAACTTTATATGTTAGATTTAGGAATTTTAAAAATATATAATGCTTCAGCTGGATCAGGGAAAACTTCTTTTTTAATAAAAAATTATTTATACATTGTTTTGACAAACAATGATCCCTTAATATTTAAAAATATATTAATTCTAACTTTCAATAAAAAATCTTCAGAAGATATAAAAAATAATATTTTAGAATGTATTAAAGATTTTTCTAAAAAAAATATTAGAAGAAAATATAATTTATTTTTTAATTATGTTATAGATAAATCTAATCTTAAAAAAAATGATTTATATAAACGTTCTAAAAAAGTATTAAATGAAATAATTTACGATTTTAATACATATATAGATAATATAAGTACAATAGATAAATTTACTTATCGTATTATATCTTCATTTCTACCTAATTTTTCATTAGAAATGAATACAAATAAATTTGTATATAAAATTATAAAAAATATTACATATAAATTAAAAAATTGTAAAACATTTAATAAATATTATTATCAATTTTTTATTGATATAATTAAAGATGGAAAAATTTGGAATTTAGACAAAGACTTTTATAAAATTACTACTTTAATGATAAATGAAAATTATTATCCTTACATTAAAGAATTAAAAAAATTATCATCAAAAGATTTCATAAATCTAAAATATATTTTAATTAAAAGGATTAATAAATTTGAAGAAATATGTAAAATACAAGGAAACAAGTTTTATAAGTTTATAACAAGTAAAAATATAGATAAAAAATCATTTATATACTCAGATGTCCCTAATTTTTTTAGAAAATTTTATATGAAAAATATTTTAATTAATCCATTTAAAAATAGGATTGAAAATAATATTAAAAAGAAAAATATTTTTTCTAAAGAAAATAAAAAAAATGATGTTTTTATAAAAGAAATAAATTTTCTATATAATCAAACAAAATTTTTATATAAAAAATATATATCTTGTTATACTATAGACAAACTTATATTAAATAATATAAATTTATTTTCCATTATTAATAATATAAATAAAGAATTTTTATTTTTAAAAAATGAAGAAAAAATTCTTCTTAATGAAGAAATTAATCAAATTCTTTATAATAAAATTAATAAGTCTTTACCAAAAATTTATGAAAAAATTGGATCTCAATATAAATATTATTTAATAGATGAATTTCAAGATATATCAATAATGCAATGGAAAAATATTGAATTTTTGATTGAGAATTCTTTATCAGAAAATGGATTAGCTATAATAGTAGGAGATCCAAAACAATCTATTTATAGATGGAGAGGTGGAGATTCTAAAAAACTTATTGAGTTAATTTATTATAAAAATTCTGTATATAAAAAAGAATTAAAATTTTTAAAAACAAATTTTCGTAGTTATATGGAAATTATAAAGTTCAATAATTTGTTTTATTCGTCAGTTTCTAAAAAATTCAATTGTCCAATATATAAAAATATATATAAAAACTCTATACAAAAAATATATCATAAAGATTACGAAGGATACGTTGAGTTAAATTTTATTGACTCAATAAGTATAAAAAAAGATAATTATAGAAAATGTATATATAATAATATAACAAAAAAATTAAAAGATTTATTAAAACAAAAATATTCATTATCTGATATAGCTATTTTAGTAAGAACAAATGAAGAAGGAAATTATTTATCAGAAATGTTGATAAAAAAAAAAATAAATGTCAATACATCTGTTTTTTTATTAATGAAGAATTGTTATGAAATAAAAATTATTATAAATTTTTTTTATATATTATCTAATAATTTTTCTTATAAAGAAAGAATATATTTAATTTTTTTATTAATAGATAATGATAAAATAAATATATCAAAAAAATATATACATAATTTTATTTATAAAACAATTTCATTATCAGTAGATTTATTTATAAGAGAAATTTCTAAAATAATTAAAAAAAAAAATTTATTTACATTAAATAAATTATATAATAAATCTATATATGATATATCAGAAAACATAATTGATTTTTTTGATTTATTAAATAATAAAAATATGTTATACATTTATTCTTTTTTAGATTTCGTTTATAGATCTATAAAAAAAGTTGGAAATTCTATTATAGATTTTTTAAAACATTGGGAATATGAAAAAGATAAAGAAAATGTTACAATTAATAATAATTTAAAAAAATCTATAAATATTATGACTATTCATAAATCTAAAGGATTACAGTTTCCAGTAGTAATTCTTCCTTTTGCTGATTGGAATATTTTTCTAAATAATGAAAAAATAAAATGGATTAAGATAAATCCTAATTTATATAATGGATTAAATCACTTTTATTTAGAAATAAAATCTTTTTATAAATATGTTAATAATAATGAAATAAATAATATGTATGAACAAACGTTATCTAATGCATTATTTGATAATATTAATTTATTATATGTAGCAACTACTAGACCTATACAACAACTAATCATTTTTTCTAAGCTAGAAAATAAAAAATTATCTATATCATATTATATGAAAAAATTTTTATGTAATAATGGTATATGGAATAATAAAAAAAATAAATATACTTTTGGAAAAAAGAAAAATAATATTATTTGACATGTTTATCAGCTCTATATGATGATCTAACTAAAGGGCCACTTTCAACATATAAAAATCCCATTTTTAATCCTATTTTTTTTAAATATTCAAAATAATATGGTTTTATAAACTTATGTACTGGATAATGTTTCAAAGATGGTTGTAAATATTGTCCTATTGTTAGTATATCTACATTAGATTTTTTTATGTCTATCATTGCTTCTATTACTTCATTTTTTGTTTCACCTAATCCTAACATTATACCAGTTTTAGTTCTTATTTTATTATTCTCATTCTTAATATATTTAAGTACTTGAAGACTTCTATCATATTTTGCTTGTACTCTAACTTTTTTTGTTAATCTATGTACTGTTTCTACATTATGAGATATAACTTCAGGTTCTACATTAATAATTTTTTTTATTATATTTTTATCACCTTTAAAATCTGGAATTAAAGTTTCTATTGTTATTGAATTATTTAAATTTCTTATTTCTTTTATTGTTTTTATCCACATGTAAGATCCCATATCTTTTAAATCATCTCTATTTACAGAAGTTAATACAACATGTTTTATTTTTAATATTTTTATAGATTTTGCTATTTTTTTTGGTTCTTCAAAATCTAATTCTCCTGGTTTTCCCTTATTTATTCCACAAAATTTACAAGATCTTGTACATATATTCCCTAATATCATAAAAGTTGCTACTCCATTTCCCCAACATTCACCTATATTAGGACAACTAGCACTTTTACAAACTGTATTTAATCCGTATATATTTGTTAAGTATTGTATTTTTTTATAATTTTTTCCTAAAGGAAGTTTTACTTTTATCCATTTTGGTTTTTTTTTTATCATATATTTTAATATTTTATATTTATCAAAAATCGATTTTATTTTTTATTTATTTATGAAAATATTTGCGAAAGATATTATTATAAAATTAGAAAAATTAGCTCCAAAAGAATATTCAGAATATTATGATAATGTAGGATTAATAATTGGATGTAAAGAACAGGAAATAAAAAATATATTATTAACGTTAGATTTAACTGAAAAAGTTATTGAAGAAGCAATTAAAAAAAATTGTAATTTTATAATAACTTTTCATCCAATTATTTTTTATCCAATAAAAAAAATTAATGGAGATAATTTTACAGAAAGAATTTTAATTAATGCGTTAAAAAATGATATATTAATTTATAGTATTCATACTAATTTAGATTATTCATGGAATGGTATTTCATCATATATTACAAACATATTAGGAATTAATAAAGAAAAAGTTCTAATTCCAAAAAAAAATATAATGAAAAAACTTTATACATATGTTCCAATTGATTATACTAAAAAGGTTAGAGATGCTCTTTTTAAAGCAGGTGCTGGAGAAATATCTAACTATAGTCATTGTAGTTATAGCTATAATGGAATAGGAAGTTATATGGGAAATAAATTTTCTAAACCATTTATTGGTGATAAGAATAAATTTTGTATTGAAAAAGAGACATGTATTAGCGTTATTTTCCCATCATTTAAATTGAAAAATATTAAAAAATCTCTTTTTGATAATCATCCTTATGAAGAAATTTCTTATGAAATTCATAATATAGAAAATATAAATCCTCATATAGGAATAGGTATTGTAGGAGATCTTTACAAAGAGATAAATGAATATAATTTTCTTTCTTTATTAAAAGATAAAATGAATTTATCATATATTAAACATTCTAAATTTATTAATAGAAATATTAAAAGAGTATCTATTATAAATGGATCTGGAAGATTTGGAATAGAACAATCAATAAAAGAATCATCTGATGCTTTTATTACTTCAGATTTAAAATATCACGATTTTTTTAAATCTGAAGACAAAATATTAATTATAGAAATAGATCATTACGAATCTGAAATATTTTTTAAAAAATTGATAAAAACTTTTTTGGAAAAAGATTTTAATTCTATTTTTATTTATGAATCTAAAATAAATACTAATCCCATTAAATATTTTTCATGACTAATTTAGATAAAATTAACTATACAGTAGAAAAATTAAAATTATTATATCATGTTCAATTAATAGATACTCGTATAGATGAAATAATAAAATTTCGTAATAATGTTCCTATAGAATTAAAAAATTTAGATAAAGAATTACAAAATACAAAAGATGATTTAAAAAATATTAAAAATAATATTTTATCTATAAAAAATGATATAGAAAACAAAAATAACAATATTAAAAAATATGAAATAATTATTAAAAATTATACATATAAAAAAAATGAAATAAACAATAATAATAAAGAATTATATTTATTTGATAAAGAAATTGATTATAAAAAATTAGAAATTAAATTATTAACAAAAAAAATTAAAGAATTAAATGATAATTTAAAAATTTTGAATAATATTTTAGAAAAAAAAGAATCTTTATTAAATAAAAAGAAGAAACATATTTCATTTAAAAAAAAAGAATTAAAAAATATTTTATTAGAAAATTATAAAGAAGAAAAAAAATTAGATAAAAAAATGTTAATTTTTTACAAAAAATTAGATAAAAAAATTTTAAATTTTTATAAAAAAATAAGAAAAAGAGTTAAAAATGGAATAGCTATTGCTCCAGTAAAAAGAGGTGCCCCGTTAGGATCATATTTATCTATAACACCTCAAAAATATTATGAACTGATACAAAGAAATAAATTATTAATAGATGAACATAGTGGTAGAATACTAATAGATTCTGAATTAGCTGAAGAAGAAAGAAAAAAATCTATTATAAATAAAAAATAAATAATTATGGTAAAAACTTATTCCTCAAATAATAATAATATTCTTATAAAAGATTTTTCTTTATTAGAAGTAATATCTTATAAAAAAAAATCTTTTAACGATTTTTTTTCTATAAAAGCTAACGTAATTATGTTTATATGTAACCATTGTCCATATGTAAAACATATTAATAAAGAATTAGTTAATTTGACTAATGATTTTATTAATGAAGGAATAGCTTTTTTAGCTATAAATTCAAATGATGTAGAAAAATATCCTGAGGATTCTCCAGAAAATATGAAAAAAATATCTATTAAATATAATTATCCATTTCCTTATTTTTTCGATGAAAAACAAGAAGTAGCTAAATATTATGATGCAAGATGTACTCCAGAATTTTTTGTTTTTAAAAAAGACGGAAAATTATGTTATCATGGACAATTAGATGATTCAAGACCAAATAATAAAATACCTGTTACTGGAAAAGATATTAGAATTATATTAAAAGATATATTAAAAGGAAAAATTTTTTATAATGCTATTATAAAAAAAAGTTATGGATGTAATATAAAATGGAAAAATTAATATTTTATATATTAAAATCTTTATATACAATATTTAAGAAATATTTAATAGTTTCAGATAAACTTTTTTCTATTATACCACCAGCTGCATTTTTATGTCCTCCTCCTGAGAAATATTTCCTAGAAAATAAATTAACATCAAATTTACCTTTTGAACGAAGTGAAATTTTGATAGGACTATTTTTTTTTTCTTCAAAAAAAAATACAGAAAAAATAATGTTTTTAACATTTAATCCATAATTAATAATACCATCTACGTCTCCTTGCTTATAAGAATAAAAAATTTCTGATGATTTTATATATGTATACGATATATTATATTCTTTTATAATTTTTAAATTTTTTAAAGCTATAGATAATAATTTTAACTTATTTTCATTATAATTTTCTTGTAAATGATTATAAATATAATATATATTAATTCCTTTTTTAATTAATGATCCAGCAATAAAATGAGTTTCTGAATCAATTGTTGGAAAACGAAAATATCCTGTATCTGTCATTAACCCTACATATAAACATGTAGCTATATCTTTATCTATCTTATTTAGATTATTCATATCTGATATTAATCTAAATACAATAATACTTGTAGCTGGAGCTTTAGAATCATGAAACATGATATCAAAATTTAATGGACATGGATGATGATCTATTAATACTTTTTTTGATTTAGAATTTTTAATAAATTTTTTTAATTCTCCAATTCTAGAAAAGTTATTTAAATCTATAAAAAAAATATAATCAGAATCTAAAATTATTTTTTCAATAAAAAATTTATTATTATTTGATAATACAATAATACTTTTTATTCCTGGCAGCCAAGAATAATATTCTGAATAATTTGTTGGAGATATTAAATTTACATTATAGTTTAATTTTCTTAAATAAATCATTAATCCTAAAGAGGATCCTAAAGCATCTCCATCAGGATTTTTATGTATTATTAATGTTATCTTATTTTTTTTTTTTAAAAAAAACATAATAATATATTATTTTCTTATTTTTAATCCTAATTCTTTTCCTTTTTTTAACATAACAGAATATGCAGAAAAAAAATTATTTTTTATTTTTCCTTCTAAAATAGCATCTTTTATATAATTTTTTATAGTACCAATTTTTTTACATGAATTAATATTAAATGTTTTCATAATATGAAATCCTGATATTGGAGATTTCCAATTCATGATACGATCTTTTTCTTCTAATTTTTTTATCTTTTTTAAAAGAGAAAAAATATTTTTTTTATATAAATTCTTCTTTATACTATCATTAGTAGTAATATCTGATAAACATAAATTTATTAAATCTTCCAAATCATCTCCAATATCAAATATAAATCTTCTTATTGCAGAATCACTAACATTATTCCCTATTAAAGAAATAGGTCTAGAACTATATTTAACCATTTTTTTTACATATTTTAATATTTTACCCTTTGGTAACTTTAAACGATTAAATATATTAGATATCATTTTACTTCCTATATATTCATGTGAATGAAAAGTCCAACCTATTTCTGGTATAAATCTTTTAGAACTAGTTTTTCCTATATCATGAAGTAATCCTGACCATCTTAACCATATAGAATTATATTTTTCTTTACTTAAATTATCAACAACTTGTAAAGTATGATAAAAATTATTTTTGTGTTTAAATCCATTTTTTTCTTCTACTTTTTCTAATAAAGTAACTTCAGGTAATAAAATAGATAATAATCCTGATTTATATAATAAAAGTAATCCAGTAGAAGGTTTGTTAGATAATAAAATTTTATTAAATTCTTCTATTATTCTTTCTTTTGATACAATATTTATCCTATCTTTATTTTTTATTATAGATTCAAACGAATTTTTATCAATATTAAATCTTAATTTAGTAGCAAACCTTATAGCTCTCATCATTCTAAGAGGATCATCAGAATAAGTAATATTTGAATTTAATGGTGTTCTTAATATTTTTTTACTTATATCCAATAATCCTTTAAATGGATCTATTAGTTTACCATAATTTTTACTATTAAGGCTAATCGCTAATGTATTTATTGTGAAATCTCTTCTATTTTGATCATCTTGTAATGAACCCTTACTTATAATAGGATTTCTACTATTTACATTTTTATATGATTCTTTTCTAGAACCTACAAATTCTATTTTGTAATTATTATATTCCAACATTGCTGTCCCATACCGTTTAAATATTATAATTTTAATTGGATTAATATTAGAAATTATTTTAGATACTTCCTTTGCTAGTAATATACCTTCTCCTATAGTTAGGATATCCAAGTCCTTGGACTCTACATTTCTCAATAAGAAATCTCTAACATATCCACCTATTACATAACTATCTTGATTAATTCTTCTAGAAGAAAAACTAATGATTTTAAATATATTTTTATAAATAGCACATGATAAATTCATTTTTTTAAAAACGTAAAATTTTTATTTTATTTGAAATAATTTTTATTATTATAGAATTATCATAAATAGATTTTTTTTTTCTACGAAAATTTACTATATAATCTACATTTTTTAAAATTTGTGGATTTATTTCAGAAAATGATTTAGGAGTTTTAAATCCTGATATATTGGCAGAAGTTGAAATAATAGGTTTATCTAATTCTCTAATTAAAGAACTACAAAATTTATCACTTGTTAAACGAATTGCTAAAGTTTTATAATTTAATATAAAATTGTTTTTTAATCTATATATTATTGTAATAGGTTTTTTTTTTTTTTTAAATTTTTTAATATAATTTTTTTTGTAAAATCTGATATTTTACCTACTAACTTTTGTAAACGATCTATATTTTCTACTAAAAAAATCATAGGTTTAAAACTATTTCTTTTTTTTATTTTATATATTTTTTTTATAGCATTTATGTTAAAAGCATCACACCCTAATCCCCAAACAGTATCTGTAGGATATAATAAAATTTTTCCTTTTTTAAGAAAATTTACGCTTTTTTTTACTTCTATTTTAAAAGACATTTATATTGATAAATTATGAGTTCTTAATGCATCATTTAATGATGTTTTTTTATTAGTACTTTCTTTTCTTTTTCCTATAATCAATGCACATGGAACATAATATATTCCAGCAGGAAATTTTTTTGGATAAGATCCAGGAATAACTACAGAATATTTAGGAATAAATCCTTTTATTTCGGTTGAATTTTGATTTGTTACATCAAAAATTTTAGTGGAAGATGTTATTACAACATTTGATCCTAAAACAGCTCCTTTTTTTATAATAATTCCTTCAACTAAAATACATCTAGAACCTATAAAAACATCATCTTCAATTATTACAGGGTAAGCTAGTAAAGGTTCTAATACACCTCCTATCCCTACTCCTCCACTTATATGGACTCGTTTACCAATTTGAGCACAACTTCCTATTGTAGCCCAAGTATCAATCATGGTTTCTTCTCCTATGTATGCCCCTATATTAACGTAAGATGGCATAAGTACAACTCCAGGAGATATATATGAACCATAACGAGCTATAGCATGAGGAACTACACGTATTCCTTTTTCTTTAAACTTATTTTTTATAGGTATTTTATCATAAAATTCCAATGGACCTAGTTCAATTTTATTCATTTTTTGAATAGAAAAATACATAATAATTGCTTTCTTTATCCATTCATTTACAATCCATTTATTATATGATAATTCACATACTCTTATTAATCCCTTCTCAATATTTTCAATTACTTTTATAACTGAATTTTTAATATTTTTATCAATTAACCATATATTTTTTTTATTCCAATAATTTTCTATTTTTAATTTTAAATTATTCACTTTAATTTATATTAATATCTACTAAACTAATAAACAAAAATAATAATAAAAAATATAAACTTAATTGTGTATGATTACTTTTTTATAAAAAATATATTTATGAGTAAAATATTAGGTATAGATTATGGTAAAATAATGACTGGATTGTCTATAACAGACAAAAATAAAATATTTGCATTTGGATTAAAATCAATTTTAACTAAAGATTTAATGTTTTTTTTAAAATCTATTATTTATAATGAAAAAATAGAAAAATTGGTAATTGGACTTCCTAAAAAACTTAATAATAAAATTGAATTATTATTAGAAAAAAAAATTAAGAAATTTATTAAAGAATTTAAAAAATTATATCCTTCAATATCTATATCTAGAATAGATGAAAGACTAACATCAAAAATATCTATTCAATATATGATATTAATGAAATTAAAATCAAAGAAAAAAAAAAAAAACAGAATAAAAAAAGGTAGAGTGACAACAGCCATGTTAAATAGTATTTTATGGGATAGAAATATATCCAAAGAAACTAAATTACATATAGTATTTTATGGAAATCCTATTCTAAGAAAAAAATGTTTAGATATTAATTTTTCTAATTATAAAAAAAAATATATTATTAGATTAATAGAAAATATGTTCGAAACAATAAATAAAGTAAAAGGAATAGGTTTAGCTGCACCTCAAATAGGGAAAAATATAAAATTATTTATAGTAGATACTCCTTTATTATTAAACAAAAATAATGAAGATAATTATAGAGAAATTTTTATTAATGCTAAATTATTAAAAATCTTTGGTAAAGAATATAAATTTAATGAAGGATGTTTAAGTTTTCCAGGAATTTATGGTTATGTAAAAAGAAAATCTAATATAATTATTGAATACCATAACCAATATGGAGAGAAAAAAATTAAATATTTTACAGGAATAAAAGCTAGAATTATACTACATGAATATGACCATATAGAAGGAAAATTATTTATAGATTATTTTTCTTTAAAAAAAAGAATATTAATAAAAAAATTATTTAGTAAAAATATTATTAAAAGTTAAATAATTGTTATTAGTTTTTTAAAACTTATAGGATCATTCATTGAAATATCAGAAAGAACTTTACGATTTATTTTTATATTTTTATCATATAATTTTTTTATAAATCTTGAATAAGATATTCCATACTTTCTAGATCCAGCATTAATTCTTTGTATCCATAATGATCTAAAATCTCTTTTTCTTTTTTTTCTTCCATAAAAAGAATACAGAAATGATTTTTCTACAGCATTTTTTGCAACAGTATAAATTCTATTTCTTGAACCGTAAAATCCTTTAGCTAATTTAATTATCTTTTTTCTTCTTTTTCTAGAAGAAACTGAATTTTTTGATCTTGGCATAATCTATATTTGTTTTTTAATATTCTTTTTATCTGATTTTTTTACCAAAAAAAAATTTCTTAATCGTCTTTTTCTTTTTTTAGATTTTTTAGTTAATAAATGATTCTTAAATGAACATTTTTTTTTTATATGTCCACTGCATGTTTTTTTAAATCTTTTTTTTGATCCTGATTTAGTTTTTAATTTAGGCATATAATTAAAATTTTTTTGGAGATATAATCATATACATTCTTTTACCCTCCATAATTGGCATTTGTTCTACTTTTCCATATTTTTCAATATCTTCTGCAAACTTTAATAATTTTATTTTACCTTGTTCTTTATATACAATAGAACGTCCTTTAAAAAAAACAAACACTTTTACTTTATCACCACGCATTAAAAATTTTTCAGCACTTTTTAGTTTAACTTTTCCATCATGATCTCCTATTTGTGGTCCAAATCTAATTTCTTTTGTATTAACTTTTACTTGTTTTGCTTTAAATTGTTTTTTTCTTTTTTTCTGTTCATATAAATATTTTTTATAGTCTAATATTTTACAAACTGGAGGTATTAATTTTGGATTTATTTCAACCAAATCCATTTCTCTTTCTTTTGCTAAAGAAAGAATATCTTTAGTTTTATATATTCCATTTTTAATAGATTTATCTCCAACTAAACGAATCATATTAGAATAAATTTTATTGTTAATACGATGAAATTCTTTTTTTTTTATAATTGGCTTGTAAACCCTCCTTTTCTTGTTTATTCTTGAAAATTTTTTTTTTATAATTATAAAATTTTTAAAATTTATATAAATTTATTTTATTTAAAATTTTTTTTATTCCATCAATATAATAGAATTTTCCTATATTTCCTAATTTATGACATCTTATTGATATCAAATTTTCTTTTTCTTCTTTCTCTCCTAAAATAATCATATAAGGAATTTTATCACTTTCAGAATCCCTGATTTTTTTATTAATTTTTTCATTTCTTTTGTCAATAAAAGATCTAATATTATAATTTAAAATTAAATTTAAAATTTTTTTTGCATAAATTATGTTCTTATTACTAATAGGCAAAATTGCTACATGATAAGGTACCATCCACAATGGTAAATCTCCTTTTGTATGTTCTATCATTATTGCAATAATTCTTTCTAATGAACCAAATGGTGCTCTATGAATCATTACAGGTCTATACTTTTTATTATCACTACCTCTATAATATAAATCAAATCTTTCAGGTAAATTGTAATCTATTTGAATAGTACCTAATTGCCAACTTCTTCCTAAAGAATCTTTTATCAAAAAATCTAATTTAGGACCATAAAATGCTGCTTCTCCATAATTAATAATAGCTTTTATATTTTTATTTTTAACTGATTCTAGTATTGATTCTTCTGCTTTTTTCCAATTTTCATCTGATCCTATATAATTTCCAATTTTATTGGGATCTCTTAATGAAATTCTAATTATATAATCTGTAAATCCTAAAAATTTAAAGATATAAAATACTAAGTTAATAACGTTATCAAATTCTACTAATAATTGATTATATGTACAAAATATGTGTGCATCATCTTGAGTAAAAGATCTAACCCTTATTAATCCATAAAGTTCTCCACTTTTTTCATATCTATAGACTGTACCAAACTCAGCAAATCGTTTAGGTAAATCCTTATATGACCATTCTTGTGAACGATAAATTTCACAATGATGTGGACAATTCATTGGTTTTAGTATAAATTCATCATTACTTGGTGTTTTAATAGGCTTAAAACTGTCTTTTCCATATTTATTCCAATGTCCACTTTTAATATACAATTTTTTGTTTCCAATATGAGGAGTTATTACCATTTCATATCCTGATCTTTTTTGTATTTTTATTAAAAATTTTTCTAAATTATTTCTAATAATTGTTCCTTTAGGTAACCATAATGGTAATCCGGATCCAACTTTATCTGAAAAAATAAAAAACTTTAATTTTTTACCAATTTTTCTATGATCTCTATCATTAGAATAAATGAAATCTTTTTCTTCCATATAAAATATTAAAAATATTACTTTTTATGATAAAAATAAATATAATTTTGCAGCCATTATACTTCCTATAATAGGACCTATTATAGGAATAATGGCATAATCCCAATTACTACTTCCTTTTCCTGGAATGAATAAAATACTATGAACAATTCTAGGACCTAAATCACGAGCAGGATTTATTGCAGGCCCTGTTATACCACCTAAAGATATGATAATTACTAATATTAATAATGAAGTTGGTAAGTATTCTAATGCTCCTAATTCTACTACTTCGTAGTCATCATTATTTAAAATTTCTCTACTAGATGAAATAAATAAAGAAGTGAATATAAAGATAAAAGTAGATAAAATCTCACTAAATAAATTAGAAAAGAAATTTTTTATATTAGGAATTGTAACAAAAACTGATAATTTATCTTTTTCACTTTTTGTTAATAAAAAATAATCTTTATAAAAAATATAAACAATAGTAGATCCTAAAATTGATCCAATTAATTGAGATAAAATATAAAAAGGTACTAATATCCAATTGAATTTTCCTACTAGAGCAAGACTTATTGTAACACAAGGATTTAAATGTGCCCCACTGTATGGAGCTGAAACAGTTACCCCAGTAAAAACAGCCAAAGACCAACCTATTGCAATTATTAACCATCCTTTATTTTTATCATTATCATTATTTTTCTTAGCTAAAAGAACATTAGCAGTTACCCCGTTTCCCAATAAAACTAAAATAGTTGTTCCTATTATTTCTGCACATATTTTTGTCATAATTTTTTTAATTTATTCCATAGACGACCAAGTACGAGTTGTTTTAATAGCTTTTTCCCATCCTTTAATTATTTCTACACGTCCAATAATTTTTTTAGGATTAAAAATAATTTTTTTCATTTTCCATTTACTTTTAATATCTTCTAATCCACTCCAATAATTAACAGCTAATCCAGATAAATACGCTGCCCCAGCAGCAGTTAATTCAGATATTCCATATTTTACTACTCTTACGTTTAAGATATCTGATTGAAATTGCATTAATAATTTATTAACTGTTGCACCTCCGTCTACTCTAAGCTCTTTAATAGAAATACCAGAATCTGCTTCCATAGATTTAATAACGTCCATATTTTGAAAAGCAATGCTTTCCAATGAAGCACGAACAAAATGAGCAGATGATGTCCCTCTTGTTATTCCTACAATCACTCCTCTTGCTCTATTATCCCAATACGGAGCACCTAAACCAGAAAAAGCTGGTACTATATATAAACCCCCCGTATCATTTACTGATGATGCAATCTTTTCTACTTCATTTGAAGATGATATAATTTTTAATCCATCTCTAAGCCATTGAATTACAGCTCCTGCAATAAAGACACTTCCTTCTAATGCATATTGAACTTTGTTATTAACTTTCCACGCAATAGTAGTTATTAAATTATTTTTAGAAAAAATAGGTATATTTCCAATATTCATTAACATAAAACATCCCGTTCCATAAGTATTTTTAACCATTCCTACTTTTGTACACATTTGTCCAAAAAGAGATGCCTGTTGATCTCCCGCAATTCCTGATATAGGAATATTTTTAGAAATAATATTACCTGTTGTATATCCAAATATCTCACTAGATGATTTAACTTCTGGTAACATATTTTTTGGAATATTAAACAAATTAATTAATTCACTATCCCAATTTAATGTATGAATATTAAATAACATAGTTCTAGAAGCATTAGTTACATCCGTAACATGTATTTTTTTACCAGTTAGATTCCAAATTAACCATGTGTCTATAGTACCAAATGCTAAAATACCTAAATACGCTTTTTTTCTAGCACCTGGAATGTTATCTAATATCCATTTAATTTTAGTTGCAGAAAAATAAGGATCTATTATTAATCCTGTTTTTTTTCTAATCATTCCAGTTAATCCTTCTTTTTTAATTTGATCACAATATTTAGATGTTCTTCTATCTTGCCAAACTATAGCATTAAAGATCGGTTTCCCAGTAATTTTATCCCATACTACTGTAGTCTCTCTTTGATTTGTTATTCCTATTGATACAATATTTTTTCCATTTAAATCTGCTTTTAACATTGCTTCTAAAGCAACAGAAGCTTGTGTAGACCATATTTCTTCTGCATTATGCTCTACCCATCCAGGATAAGGATATATTTGGGTAAATTCTTTTTGAGCTATAGATATTATATTTCCAATGTTATCGAAAATTATAGCTCTAGAACTTGTAGTACCTTGATCTAAAGATAGCACATATTTATTCATAAATAAATGAATTAAAACAACCATTCTACTTAATTTTCTTTATTATCCTTTGGGTAATAATACCGCATAGCTAGTTGTTTAAAAGATGCTATTTGTAATTTTTCCCATTTCTCATCACGAGAAAGTTCTTTAGCCATTAAAGACGCTACTTTTGGGGCTATATCTATTGATTTTCTTGCATTTAAAAACAACAAACGAAATCTTCTTGCTAAAATATCTTCAACAGTTCTTGCCATTTCATGACGTACCATCCATATTACTTCTGCTTCAGTGAAAGAATATGTTTTATTATCATAAAATAATTTTTTTCTTAAAATAGGATTATTTTTTATTAATTTTTTAATATTAAGTTTATCTTCTCCATATCTATCCAAATAAGAAGATTCATTATTATCTAATTCATAATTAGATCCATGAATTTTTAAATTTTTTGTTATAGAGGGTTTTCTTATTAATCTTCCTATTTCAATAGCTTTATTAACGGCATCTTCTCCCATTTTTCTATATGTAGTCCACTTACCTCCTATTATATTAATTAATCCAGATGGATTAACTATAATTTTATGAGATCTAGAAATATCTTTAGTTTTTTTTTTATTTTTTTTAGGATAAAAAAGAGGACGAAGTCCAGAAAATGCACTTAATATATCGCTTTTTTTAGGTTTAGTAATAAAATATTTTCTAAAATTATTTAAAATAAAATCAATCTCTTCTTCTAAAGGTAACGGATCAAGACTACTTTTAGTTAAAAGAGTATCAGTTGTTCCTATTAAAATATGGTTATACCATGGAACACAAAATAATACTCTTCCATCCGTGGTTTTAGGTATTACTAAAGCATTTTTACTACTAAAAAAAGATTTATTTAGAACAATATGTGTTCCCTGACTAGGTCTAATTGATATATTAGATTCAAGTTCATCCATTTTTGAAATGGAATCAGAAAAAACTCCTGTTGCATTAATAACTACTTTAGAAGAAAGAGAGTATTCTTTTTTATTTTCAATATCTACAGCTATAACTCCAGATATTTTTCCATTTTCTTTTTTTAATTTATTAACTCTGAAATAATTTAGTAATACTCCTTTATAATTTACACAAGTTTGTGCTATATTTATAATTAAACGAGAATCATCAAATTGACCATCATAGTATAATATTCCACCTTTTAATTTATTGTTTCTAATTTCAGGAAAATTATTAATTATATCATTTTTAGACAAAAAAATAGATTTTCCAAAACTTAAAGAACCTGATAACCATTCATATAACTTTAATCCTGCCCAATAAATAAATCCTGTTCCAATATTAAAAATTGGTATAACAAATTTTTTTTTCTTTACCAAATGAGGTGCATTTTTTAATAAAAATCCTCTTTCTTTTAATGCTTCACAAACTAATTTTATATTTCCTTGAGCTAAATATCTTATTCCTCCATGAATTAATTTAGTGCTTCTACTAGAAGTCCCCTTAGAAAAATCTTCTTGTTCTAAAAGAAGAGTTTTATATCCTCTAGATGAAGAATCTAGAGCTATACCAACACCAGTCGCTCCACCTCCTATAATAATTATATCCCAAACATCAACATTTTTTAAAACGTTTAAGAATTTTTTTCTATTTAAAAAATGTTTCATAATATTCAACAGTGGGAATTTCAATATTAATTTTCATAATTATTTGATTTATTGAAAAAGAATTAACTAACAAAATTAAAAATATTTTCATTTAAAATGAAATTTTTAAATTAAATTTCATTTTTATTTTTTGTTAATTTTTGACAAGAAATCTTCTATAATACTTTTGTTTGAATTAACATTAATTTTTTTAATCATTTTGTTCATATTATTAAACTGTTTTAGTAATTTATCTATTTCATTAAAAGAACGCCCAGAGCCTTTAGAAATTCTATTTTTTCTACTAATACCAGTTTCTGAATAAAAAACTTCAGGATTTTTTTTTTCATAAGAAGTCATAGATAAAATTATAGATTCAATTTTTTCAAAAGACATTTTATTATCGTTATCAAAAAAATTTTTATTAATTCCTGGAATCATAGATATGATATTTTTTATATTACCAATCTTTTTTATCCTGTTTATTTGATCTAATAAATCATAAAAATTAAATTTATTTTTTAATATTTTTCTATGAATATTTTTAGCTATTTTTTCATCAAATTGTTCTTGAACTTTTTCTACAAAAGAAATAACATCTCCCATACCTAAAATTCTATTTGCCATTCTGTCTGGATGAAATATTTCTATGTTATCTATTTTTTCCCCATTACTAATAAATTTAATTGGTTTTTTTACTATATTAGAAATTGTTATAG
Organism: Blattabacterium cuenoti; assembly: GCF_014252375.1. GTDB lineage: Bacteria > Bacteroidota > Bacteroidia > Flavobacteriales > Blattabacteriaceae > Blattabacterium > Blattabacterium cuenoti_AH. Next base: position 174,190 of record NZ_CP059221.1, read on the forward strand.
CTACTCCTCCTTTATTATCACCATCTAATTTTGTTAATACAAGACCATCTATATTTAATGTTTTTAAAAATAATTTTGCGCTATTTATAGCATCTTGTCCAATCATTGAATCTACTATAAATAAAGTTTCAGATGGATTAATATTTTTACTAATTTCACTTATTTCTTTCATCATAAAATCATCTATGGCTAATCTACCAGCTGTATCAATAATAATTATATTTCTATTTTTATTTTTGGAATATATAATAGATTGATTTACAATATCTAAAACATTTTTATTATTTTTTAAATAAAAAACAGGTACATTTATTTTATTTGCTAATGAATTTAATTGATCTATAGCTGCTGGACGATAAACATCTGCAGCTACTAAAAGTGGATAATATCCCTTTTTTTTTAAAAAAAAAGATAATTTAGATGAAAAGGATGTTTTTCCACTACCTTGTAATCCACAAATTAATATTATTGAAGGATTTTTAGATAAGTTTAGATCTATTTTTTTACCCCCCATTAGTTTAACTAATTCATCATAAACAAATTTTATTATTAATTGTTTTGGATTTAAAGATTTTAATACTTTTTTACCAATAGATTTTTTTTTTATTTTTTTTATAAATTTTATTACAATTTCATGATTAACATCTGAATCTATAAGGGCTTTACCTATTTCTTTTAAAACAACAGATACGTTAATTTCTGTTATTTTATTTTCTTTTAAAATATTAAAAGATTTATCAATTTTTTCTTTTAAATTTTTGAACATATAATTTTTTATTAAAATAAATCTACATTATATCTATCATATCTATTCCAAGTAAATTCATACCAGATTTTATAATATTTCCTGTTATATGAATTATATTAATATAAATATTGCTATAAATAATATTTTTACAATCTATTAATTTTTTTTTTTGATAAAGACGATTAAATGTTCTAGAAATTTCATAAATATAATTTGCTAATAAAGACGGATCAAAATTATTGGATGATTTTATTAATACAAATGGATATTTATTAATAATTTTAATTATATTTTTTTCATACAAATCAAATATAATATTATTCCAACAGTTATTTATTAAATAACAACTTTTTAAAAAATTTCGTTCTAAAGAACGAATTCTTGAATAAGTGTATTGAATATATACACCAGTATTTCCTTTAAAATTTATAGATTTTAAAGGATCAAAAATAATTTTTTTTTTAGGATCCATTTTAAGAAAAAAATATTTAAGAGCACTTAATCCTATTTTTTCATAAGAAATTATATCATCTTTTTTATAATTTTTTATTAATCTTTTTTTATTAAAATTTTTTTTTGCTATTGATATCATTTTTGATATTATATAATCTATATTTATAACATTTCCAACTCTAGATTGCATTCTTCCAGTTGGAAGAAATACCATTTCATATGAAAAATGAAATAATTTATTTACCCATAAATATCCAAGACTTTTTAAAATTCTAAAAAGAATTTTAAAATGATTTTCTTGTTCTTTTCCAACAACATAAATCATACGATCTATATTAAACTCTTTTAAACGTTTTATGGCATTTCCAATATCTTGGGTTATATATACTGAAGTTTTATCAGATCTTAATAGAAGTTTTGGATCATATCCCTTTTTATTAAAATCAATCCAAACAGATCCATCTTTTTTCTTGAAAAAGATTCCTTTTTTTAAGCCTTCTTTTATAATTTCTTTTCCAATATTATATATATTACTTTCATATTCTGTTATATCAAAATTTATTCCCAATTTATCGTAAGTTTCTTTAAATCCATCATATACCCAATTATTCATTTTTTTCCATATATCTATAGTTTTTTTATCTCCATTTTCCCATTTTTTTAATAATATTCTTGCACATTTTAATATAGGAGTTTCCTTATTTTTATATTTGTTTAATTCTTCATTATAAATTTTTTCAAAAAAACTATAATATTTACCAACAAAATGATCTCCTTTAATATTTTGTTTAATTGGAGTGATACCATTACCAAATTTTTTCCATGCAATTATAGACTTACATACATGTATTCCTCTATCATTAATTATTTGTACTTGTATTACATCATGTCCAATCATTTTAAGTATTTTTGACATAGACGATCCAATAAGAATATTTCTTAAATGACCTAAATGAAGAGGTTTATTTGCATTGGGAGATGAATACTCTATTATTATTTTTTTTTTTTTTAAAAAAAAATTTTTTTTTATATTATAAAAAAAATTTGAATTAGACATCTCTCTAAGAAGAGATAAATAATAATTATCTTTAAAAATAAAATTTAAAAATCCTTTTAAAATTGAAAATTTAACATCATTGTTAAATTCGTTATTAACATAATTTCCTATATTTTCTCCTATTTCTTTTATAGGTTTATTTAAAGTATTGGATAACGAAAATAATACTAAAGAAATATCTCCAAAATCATTATTTTTTGGATATTGAAAATCTAATTTTATAATTTTTTTCTTATAAATTGAATATATAGCTTTTTTAATAATTTTTTCTATAGGTTGAAAATAATTTTTATTCATTATATATTTTTTTTTAACAAAATTCTCCAACCAAAAGTATCTTCTGATAAATTATGTTGTATATCTAATAATTTTTTTTTTAATAACAGTGATAATCTATCTGATTTAGGTAAATCAGGAAGATAAAAATTATTTCCTTTATAATTAATAGTTTTAAAAAAATTTATAACTGCAGCTGTTCCACACCCAAAAGCTTCTTTTAATTCACCTTTTTTTATTCCTTCTATGATTTCTTTAACATTTAAATTTCTTTCTTCTACTATTATTTTTTCTTTTTTTGCTATAGACAAAATGCTATTACACGTAATTCCTCTTAATATTCTATCATTAGCTTTTGGTGTTATTAATTTATCTTTAAACCAAAAAATTACATTCATAGTTCCCAATTCTTCTATTTTAGTATGTGTATAAGAATCAGTCCAAAGAATTTGATCAAATCCTTCATTATTTGCTATTCTAGTTGGATAAAATGAAGAAGCATAATTACCTGCAGCTTTTGTAAAACCAACCCCTCCTTTTGTTGATCTACTATATTTATCTTCTATTTTTACTTTTAAAGGATTATTATAATAAGAATCAACTGGAGTTGATACAATAATAAACATATAATCATTAGATGGTTTTGCGGATAAAATCGTACTTGTTGCTATTAAAAAAGGACGAATATATAAAGATTTTCCATAACTTTTTGGTATCCAATCTCTATCTATATCTATAAGTTTTCTTAATCCATTCATAAATATGTCTTCAGGTATAGGAGGCATTTCTAAGCGAATAGCAGATTTATTAATTCTTTTAAAGTTTTCTTTTGGACGAAATAAAAAAACTTTATTATCTTTATCCTTATAAGCTTTCATACCTTCAAAAACTGCTTGTCCATAATGAAAAACTAATGATATAGGAGATAATAATATTTTTCCAAATGGTTTAATTATAGAATTAATCCATTTTCCATTTTTAAATTCTGAACTAAACATATGATCAGAATAATATTTTCCAAAAGAAATATTATTAAAATTTATATTTTTTATTCTTGAATATATAGTTTTTTCTACTTTCATACATAAATCATTTTTTTATAACAAAAATAAAATTATTTATTTTTTAATTTTCATTAATTTTTATTACTTTTTCTATAACATCTTCTATAGAAGGTTTAGAAAAATAATCACCATCCGATCCATAAGATGGTCTGTGTTCTTTTGCGGTTAGTGTCTTAGGAGAACTATCTAAATAATAATATCCATTTTGATCTTCTAATATTCTTTGCATTATATATGCAGAAGCTCCACCTGGAACATCTTCATCTACAATCAATAGTTTATTTGTTTTTTTTAAACTTTTTACTATATCTTTTTGTAAATCAAAAGGAAGTAAAGATTGGACATCAATAATTTCACTGCTTATATTGAATTTTAATAATTCTTTAGCTGCTTCACTTACAATTTTCCATGTTGATCCATAAGTAACAATAGTAATGTCTTTTCCTTTCCTTGTTTTTTCTACTATTCCTATAGGTGTTTTAAAAAGACCTAAATTATTAGGTAATTTTTCTTTAATTCTATATCCATTTAGACATTCTATTACCAATGCTGGATCATCTGAAGATAATAACGTATTATAAAAACCGGCGGCTTTAACCATATTTCTAGGTACAAGGACTAACACACCTCTTATATAATTTATAATTCCACCTATAGGTGATCCAGAATGCCATATACCTTCTAAACGATGACCTCTTGTTCTAATAATTAAAGGAGACTTTTGTCCTCCTTTAGTTCTATATTGTAAACAAGCAAGATCATCACTAATAATTTGTAATGCATATAAAATATAATCTATATATTGTATTTCAACTATTGGACGTAATCCTCTCATTGCCATACCTATCCCTTGTCCTATAATAGTAGATTCTCTTATTCCAGTATCAAAAATACGAGTTTTACCATATTTTTTTTGTAAACCTTCTAACCCTTTATTTACATCACCAATTTTTCCAACATCTTCTCCAAAGATTAGTAAATCTGGATATAATTTAAACAACTTATCGAAGTTATCTCTTAAAATAATTCTTCCATCAACTTTTTCAGATGTCGAATTATACGTTGGAAAAATTTCTAAAATATTTTTGAAAGAATATTTAGAATTACTATATAAATGTGAAGAATAATTATTAATTTCTTTATTGTATTTTTTTTTCATCCATTTTATTAAAGTATTTTTTGAATTTGAATTAATAAATGAATTAGATTTTATTTGATTTAATGAAAATAATAATTTTCTTATTGGAGAAAATATAGATTTTTTAGTTATTATATTTTCATCATATAAATTGCTTACATAATTTTTAATCCAATTACAATTAGGATGTTCTTTTTGTATATTTTTTATTATTTTTAATGCATCATCTCTTATTGAAGAGATAGACTTTTTGAAGTCAATCCATGCTTCTTTTTGTTTTTTTATGACATATTTTTTTGATTCTAAATCTATTTTATTTAAACAATCATTATTTTTTACTATTTTTATTCCATTAAATTTAAAATCTAAAATCCATTTTCTAAATACATTTAATCCATCATTTTTTATTTCCCATTTTAAACGATTTTTAGATTTATAATTTTCATGAGATGAAGAAGTAGAATGTCCTTGAGGTTGAGTCAAATTTTTAACATGTATTATAACAGGAACATATTTATTACGAGCTATTTTATCTGCTTTAAAATATGTTTCTATAAGATTGATATAATCATATCCATTTACTTGAATAATTTCTATTCCTTTTTCTTTTTTATTTCTATTAAATCCTAGTAATAAATCACTAATATTTTTTTTTGAAAAATGATATTTATTAGGTACTGATATTCCATATTCGTCATCCCATATTGATATTATTATTGGAATCTGCAATACTGATGCTGCATTTAAAGATTCCCAAAATAAACCTTCAGCAATACTTGCGTTACCAATTGTTCCAAAAGCGACCTCGTTTCCATTATTAGAAAATTTTTTATGTGTTTTTTTTAAATTTTTTAATTTTCTATATATTTTTGATGCTTGAGCTAATCCCAATAATCTAGGCATTTGAGATGCTGTAGGTGATGTATCAGCACTAGAATTTTTTTGTTTATATATATTTTTCCAAAATCCATAATTATTTAAAGATCTTGTACTAAAATGTGATGTCATCATTCTTCCTGAAGAAGAAGGTTCAAATTTTACATTTGAATGTGCATAAAGTTGTGAAAAAAAATTTTTTACGGTTAAAATTCCAATAGCCATCATAAAAGTTTGATCTCTATAATATCCAGATCTAAAATCTCCATCTCTAAATACCTTAGACATAGCTAATTGAGGTATTTCTTTGCCATCCCCAAAAATACCAAATTTAGCTCTTCCATTAAGAACTTCTTTTCGTCCTAAAATACTAGTTTCACGACTTATTATAGCTAATTTATAATCTTTTAATACCATTTTTTTAAATGAGTCAAAAGACGATTTTTTTAACAAATCGTAAAATCTTTTCATTATATTTAATTTTTATTGAAAAAAAGAATTTTTATTATATAAATTTCTTTTTTAATTTTGGAAAAAATAAATTTAGTATTTTATGATACGAAATTACTATGGTAATATAACTCTTTCTATCATAAAACCAGATGCAATAAAAAATGGATATACATTACCAATATTAATTATGATATTTAAAGCAGGATTTAATATAAAATCAATAAAAACAATGAAAATATCCAAAAGATTGGCAATAAAGTTTTATAACGAACATAAAAATAAATATTTTTTTAATAATTTGATAGATTTTATTACTTCTGGACCTATTTTATCAATGATTTTAAATAAAAAAAATGCAGTAGAAGATTTTAGAAAATTAATAGGAAATACAAATCCAGTAGTGGCAAAAAAAGGTACAATACGAAATTTATATGCTACGTCTTTAAAAATGAATGCTATCCATGGTTCTGATTCTAATGATAGCGCAATCAAAGAATCTTTATTTCTTTTTTCTGATTCTTCAGTTTTATTATAAATATATTATGAAAAAATTTTTTTTAACAATTACAATCTCTTTTTTCTCATTATTGTTTATTATTGGATTATGGAGTATTAATATATACAATAATTTGATTGAACTTAATGAAAAAGTAAAAAATCAATGGGGACAAGTTGAAAATGTTTATCAAAGAAAATTGGATTTAATTCCAAACTTAGTAAATACAGTAAAAGGGTCATCATTTTTTGAAAATAAAACTTTAAATCAAATTGTAGAAGCTAGATCAAAAGCTACTAATATACAATTAAATTCTAATGAGTTAAATCAAAAACAAATAGATAATTTTCAAAAAACGCAAGAAAATTTAAATAATTATGTAGGAAAATTATTAGTTATACTAGAAAATTATCCTAATATAAAATCTACAGAAAATTTTTATGAATTACAACATCAGTTAGAAGGCACTGAAAATAGAATAAATGTAGAAAGAAATAAATTTAATAATGAAGTAAATAATTTTAATATTTATCGTAATAAATTTCCAAGAATATTAATAGCAAATTTTTTTAAAATATTTAAAGAAAAAGGTTATTTTAAATCTATTAGAAATAAATTTTCAATTGTAGATTTTTCTAATTTATAAATTCTTTTTTTTAACTAAATTGGAAAAATAATAAATCGTAATATGAGAATTGTTATAAGAAAAATATTATTTACATTATTGGTTTTTTTTATTAATTTTATTTCAATAATTCCAATAATTGCTGGCAATTTTCATATACCTAATCCTCCTGATAAAATATATCCAATTCAGGATTATGCAAAAGTTTTATCAAAAAAACAAATACAAAATTTAAATAAAAATATTATTTCATATTCTAAAAAAACATCTACAGAAATTTTAGTATCTATTATTAAAAATACTAATCAAAATGATCCAAATTTTATAGCCCAAAAATGGGGTGAAAAATGGAAAATAGGAAAATCAAAAAAAAATAATGGAATAGTAATTCTATTATCAATAGAAGAAAAAAAAATATCTATACAGAATGGATATGGAATAGAACCTTATATAACTGATATTTTATCAAATAAAATAATACACAAAATAAAACCTTTTTTAGAAAAAAAAATGTATTATAATTCCATAGATTTTTGTACAAAAGAAATATATAAAACATTAAAAAATAACTTTAAAAAAGAAAAAGAAAAATATTATAAAAAAAATTTTTCATTTATTATTACGATGATTTTTATTGTAATTATTTTTATAATTATGTTTATACTACCTCGTACTTATACAAGGCATGAGGATTTATTATTTAATATATTTATAATAACAAATTTTTTAAAAAGTAATAATAATAATAATATTAATGATGATGATTTTTTTGAGGGTTTTGGGCATGGGGGTCATTTTGGAGGAGGAGGATCTGATGAGTCTTGGTAAGACTCACTTTTTTTTATAGATTTTAGATATTCTTCTAAAGAATTTATTTTTTTTATTGTATCTATTTCTTTCTTACGTTCTTTTAAAAGAATTTTTTTTGGAACACATGATAAAAAATTTTTATTTAATAAATTATCTCTTATTTTATATAAAAATTTATTAAGATTTTTAATATTATTTTTTATATTATTTATATTTTTTTTATTTAATTTTGTATAATTTTTTTTAGAAAAAAATAAAAAGAATTTTTCAGAATCTAATAAAAAAAAATGAAAATATGAATAATTTTTTGGTTCCTTAGATAAATATATGACTTTTGATATATTTGCTAGTTTTTTTAGTATATAAAAATATTCTTTATTTTCTTTTTTCATTGAGAATAATACACAATTTGCATCTTTACTTATAGAATTTTCATTTTTTATTTTTCGTGTTAATGATATTATTTTAATTATTCTTTTGAAAGAAGAAATTATTTTAATATCATAATTTTTATTCTTAGGCCAAGAAGATATCATTAATACATTATAATTTTTTACAGAATTAATAATATTCCATATTTTTTCGGAAATAAATGGAATATATGGATGTAATAATTTTAATATTTTCTTAAAATATTTAATTATAAAATTATACACTTTTTTTGAAATGTATTTTTCTTTATAAGGTTTAATTACTTCTAGAAAGATAGAACAAAAATCATTTAAAAAAAATTTATATAAAATCATTAATGATTCGTTTAATTTATATTTTGATATTTGTTTATTAAAAATATTTAGAATATAATAAAAACGATTTTTTATCCAATTTATAACACAATGTGGAGGTATATATTCTTCATTTTTTTTTAAAAAATCTGTTTTTTTTAAACTATTAATTAATCTAAAAGCATTCCAAACTTTGTTAATAAAATTTCTTCCTTGTAAACACATTTTTTCTTCAAAAAAGAAATCTTTCCCCGGAGTAGTTTTTAAAATAACTCCAAATCTTACAGAATCTGCTCCATATTTATCAATTAAATATGTATAATCTGGAGAGTTATTTAATGATTTTGATATTTTTTTATTATTTGAATCCCTAACAATACCAGTAAAAAAAACTTTATTAAAAGGTTTTTTATTTCTTAATAAAAAACCAGACATAATCATTCTTGAAATCCAAAAAAATAATATATCTGAACCTGTTACCATATCTTCTAATGGATAGTAATATTTGATTTCATTATTATATGGATTTATTATTCCATCAAATACAGATATAGGAAGTAACCAAGATGAAAACCATGTATCTAAAACATCTGGATCTTGTTTTATATCATCTATAGTAATATTACTATTTTTAACTTTATTTTTTATCTCTTTCATAGCATCATCTATATTTTCTGCTATTACAAAATCATTAATACCATTTCCATAAAAAAACGCAGGAATACGATGTCCCCACCATAACTGTCTAGATATATTCCAATCTCTAATTTTTTTCATCCATTTAAAATAAATTTTTTTATATTTTTCTGGATAAAATAATATCTCTTTATTTTTAACAGCTTCAAAAGATTTTTTTGATATTTTATTCATTTTTAAAAACCATTGAATAGATGGAATATATTCAATCTCTGATAAAGTTCGTTCTGAAAATCCTATTTTTTGTTTTAATTTTTCTACTTTTAATAAAAATCCTAAACTCTTTAATTCTTCAACTATTTTTTTTCTAACAAAAAATCTATCCATATTTTTATAATGAAGTCCTTTTTCATTTATAGTAGCATTTTTATTAAAAATATTTATTACATCTAATTTATGTTTTTCTGATAAATATTTATCACGTATATCATGTGCTGGAGTTACTTTAAAACATCCAGTACCAAAATTTATATCAGCACATGAATCTTTTATTATAGGTATTGATTTATTTATGATTGGAACTATTACTCTTTTATCATTTAAATGATAAAAACGATTATCATTTGGATTAAAACAAATTGCAGTATCACCAAATATAGTTTCAGGTCTCGTTGTTGCAACAACAACATATTTATTATCATTTTCTATTTTATATTTTATATAATATAAACATCTAGTTTTATTTTTATATACTATTTCTTCATCTGATATTGTTGTCCTAGATTTAGGATCCCAGTTTACTATTCTATATCCTCTATATATGTACCCTTTTTTATATAAATCAATAAAAACTTTTATAACAGATTTATACAATTTTTTATCCATAGTAAACTTCAAACGATTCCAATCACAAGAACATCCTAATATTTTTATTTGATTTAAAATTATTTCTTTATGATACTTAACCCATTTTAATACATATGATAAAAATTTTTTTCTACCTAAACTATTTTTAGATTTTCCTTTTTTAATTAATTTTTCTACTACTTTTGCTTCTGTTGCAATAGATGCATGATCCAATCCAGGAACCCAACAAACATTATATCCATTCATTCTTGCATGTCTTGCTAAGACATCTTGTATAGTATTATTTAAAGCATGTCCTATATGTAATTTTCCTGTTACATTTGGAGGTGGCATAATAATAGTATAAGGAGTACGATTATCTGGATAAGAAGAAAAATAATTTCCTTTTATCCATTTTTCATATATTTTTCGTTCAATAAGTTTATGATCGTATTTTTTTGGTATTTCAAAATCCATAAATTAAATATATGTATAAATTATAAATTATTAATTTATTATGAAAATAACATTAATTGCGTCAGTTTCAAAAAATGGATTTATAGGAAAAGAAAATAAATTAATGTGGAATTTTCCTAATGATTTAAATAGGTTTAGAAAATTAACTTTAGGAAAACCTATTATTATGGGAAGAAAAACTTTTGATTCAATTGGAAAAATTCTTCCTGGAAGAAAAAATATTGTATTAACAAGAAATAAAAGTTCAAAATTAAAAAAAATAAAAAAAATAAAAATAATTCATTCTGAAAATGAAATTAATAAACTTCCTTATAAAGATATATTTATTATTGGAGGAGAAGAAGTATATCATAAAATGATTAAAACAGCGAATTTAATAGAACTAACTTTAATTCATAAAAATTTTAATGGAGACTCAAAATTTCCTAAAATTAATGTAAAATATTGGAAAATAATAAAAGAATATTTTTATAAAAAAGATAAAAAACATTTTTATGATTATAGTTTTATAACATTAAAAAGAATAAAATAAATTATTAAATTTCAAGAGTGTAAGTTTTAATTTATTAAATTTTAAATATTTTTTTTATATTTATACAAATGAATATTACTAAACGTTGTCGTTGTATCACCAAAATTTTACTATTATTATTGTTTACAGTTATATCATGTAACGATAAAGTTTTTGCACTTGATAAGGATAGTGATTCTGTTGTACCTAAGGTAATGTATCATAATTCAAAAGAATATAATAATGATATATCAGAAAATGATGGTGAATTGGATTATGAATATTTATATAACAAAATGATAGATTTAGAAAAAATAATAATAAGTATAACAGAAAATGATAAGTATAAAAATACTAATACTCTTATATATAATGATATGGTTGATGTTCAAAGAGAAATTTCAAAAGAAAGAAAAAGAATAATAAAATTTACAATGGATAAAAAAGTTGGTATAAAAAAACATAAAATATCCGTTAAAGACTTAAGAAATAATTCTAAATTTGAAGAAAAAATATCAAAATTAATTAGAATTATACATAAAAATGATTTCATTATCAGTTTTATTAATTTAATAGATGATATGAAAAAAGAAAAAAATTTAATAAAAATAAAAAGAAAAAAAGAAAAACTTTTTGATATTCAAAATAGACCACGATCAGAAATAATTTATTATTACAATTATTATAAAATTATTATAACTGAATATTAAATATATTTCGTTATTTTTTTTGTTATGAAAAAAAGGGAAATAACTTTTAGAGAGGCAATTTCAGAAGCAATGAGTGAAGAAATGAGAAGAGATAAATCAATATATCTTATGGGAGAAGAAGTTGCTCAGTATAATGGAGCTTATAAAGCTTCAAAAGGTATGTTGAAAGAATTTGGATCAAAAAGAATTATTGATACACCAATATCAGAATTAGGATTTTCCGGGATAGGTATTGGTTCTGCTATGAATGGATGTAGACCTATTATAGAATTTATGACATTTAATTTTTCTTTAATAGCTATGGATCAAATAATTAATAATGCTGCTAAAATATTTTATATGAGTGGTGGACAATGGAATATACCAATAGTATTTAGAGGTCCAACTGGATCTGCTGGTCAATTAGGTGCAACACATTCTCAATCTTTCGAAAGTTGGTTTGCTAGTTGTCCAGGATTAAAAGTAGTTATTCCATGTAATCCTTATGATGCAAAAGGATTATTAAAATCATCTATTAGAGATAATAATCCAGTAATTTTTATGGAATCAGAACAAATGTATGGAGATAAAATGGTTCTTCCAGAAGAAGAATATTTGCTACCAATTGGTAAAGCAAGTATAAAAAAAAAGGGAAATGATGTAAGCTTGGTATCATTTGGAAAAATGATGAAAATAGCTATTAATGCAGCAAAAAAATTAAATGAAGACAATATTAGTGTAGAAGTAATAGATCTTCAAACTATAAGACCATTAGATTATAATTCTATAATTATTTCCGTAAAAAAAACTAATCGTCTAGTAATATTAGAAGAATCATGGCCATTTTCATCTATTTCGTCTGAAATATCATTTTTTGTTCAAAAAAATGCATTTGATTATTTAGATGCTCCAATTAATAGAGTTACTTTATTAGATACGCCTGCACCTTATGCTTCAAATTTAATGTCTGAATGGTTTCCGGACGAAAAAAAAGTAATTAAATCTATAAAAGAAACCCTTTACATTTAAAAAACATATTTTAATATTTTATATATATTTTCGGGTTTATCCATTGTATAGTAATGGATAATTTTAGTTCCATAATTTTTTAATTCTTTAGATTGATGTATAGCCCATTCTATTCCTATATCATATATATTTTTTTTGTTTTTAGTTTTTTTTATTTCTTTAACTAATTCATTAGGTATACTTAAATAAAATTTAGAAGGTAAACTATTAAGTTGTTTTTTAGAAGAAATTGGTTTTATTCCTGGAATTATAGGTATATGTATTCCCTCAATCCTACATTTTTTTACAAAAGAAAAATATTTTTTATTATCAAAAAACATTTGAGTTATGATATAATTAGCTCCTGATTCTACTTTTTTTTTTAAAAAAAATAAGTCACTTTCAATATTAGGAGATTCTATATGTTTTTCAGGATATCCAGCTACACCAATACAAAAATCAGATATAGGATAATTTTTTTTAATATTTAAATTATTAACTAGTTTAACTAAATCATATGCATATTTGTATTTATTTTTTTTTGGAAAAAATTTTTCTCCATATTTCAAATTATCTCCTCTAAGTAATAATATATTATTAATTCCTAAAAAATTTAAGTCTATTAAAATATTTTCTACAATTTTTTTATTTAAATTTTTACATATTATATGTGGAACTACATCTAATTGATATTTATCAATAATAGTGGCACATATACTTATAGTTCCTGGACGTTTTGATATTTTTTTTAATTTTAACAATCCATTTTTTTGTTTTAAAAAAATAAATTCTTTATTATGATAGGTGACATTAATAAAGGATGGTTTAAATTCCATAAGTCTATCTAAATTAAAAAAAGTATTTTTAATATTTTTTCCTATTAAAGGCGGTAAAATCTCAAAAGAAAATAAACTATTTTTTTTTTTACATAAAATATGGTCTGTAATTTTCATAAATCATTTTTTATATGACAAAATCCTGTATAAGGAATTAATACTTTTGGTATAGTAATTTTATTATTTGTTTGATTATTTTCTAAAATAGTAACCAATATTCTAGGTAATGCTAACGAACTTCCGTTTAGTGTATGACAATACCCAACTTCTCCTGTAATTCTTTTTTTATATTTAATATTTAGTCTTCTTGATTGAAAATCGTTACAGTTTGAAACTGAGCTAACTTCTAACCATTTTTTTTGAGCAATAGAATAAACTTCAAAATCATAAGTAATTGATGAAGAATAACTTAAATTTTTTGCTGTTAATTTAATAATACGAAAAGGTAATTCTAATGATTTTAATATTTTTTTTATATGTGTAATCATATCATATAATGAATTAGTTGAATTTTCAGGAATATTAATTTGAATAATTTCAACTTTTTCAAATTGATGTAATCTATTTAATCCTCTTACTTTAGATCCGTATGAACCAGCTTCTCTTCTGAAACATGAAGTATAAGTAGTAGATTTAATAGGAAGATCTGTATCTTTGAATATTTTATTTCTATAACAATTCATAAGAGGAATCTCTCCAGTTGGAATAAGATAAAAATTATCTTTTTCTATAAAATACATTTGATTGTTTTTATCTGGAATTTGTCCAGTAGAATATCCAGATATATTATTAATCAAATATGGTAAACTATATTCTTTATATGAATTATTTATATTTTCGTCTAAAAAATATTGTATCAAACTTCTATGCAATTTAGCACATTTATCTATATAAACTGCAAATCCAGATTTACATATTTTTGATCCTAAACTTAAATCAAATAAATTAAATTTTTTAGATAATTCCCAATGAGGTAAAGGATTTTTTATATTAGAAATAATTTTTTCATTTTTAAAAATTATATTATTTTCTTCATAATTATCTTTTACATTATCATTTGGAATGTTTGGTATATAAATCAATTTTTTATTTATAGAAATAAAAATTTTCTTTAACTTGTTTCTAATATTTTTTTTCTTTTTTTTTAAAATAATAGAATTTTTTTTTAAATATTCTATTTCAGATAAATCTCTATTGTTTTTTATAATATTAGATATTTTTTTAGATAAAATATTTTCATTTTCTAATATTTTATTCAAAGAAATTTTCATTTTCTTTTTTTCATCATATAACATTAATATTTCATCTATTAAATATAATTTTTTGAATTTTCTTTTTTTTAATCCTAATAATACTTTTTCTTTATTTTTACGCAAAAAATAAATATCTAACATATTTTATTATTTTCAATTAAAATACAATACAAAAAATTTCAGATTAAATATTTTTTATATTTGTATGATGTATAAATCATATTTAAAAAACGTTAAGTTTGATCAATATTTTTTAAAAAACAAAAATATAGCTAAAAAAATTGTACAAAATCTTTCCATAAAAAATTATGAAGTTATTGTTGAAGTAGGTCCAGGATTAGGAATTTTGACTAAATATTTATTAAAATTAAAAAAAAAAAATATATTAAAAAATTTTTTTATAATTGAAATTGATAAAAAATTATCAATATTTATTAAAAAAATTTTTTTTATTCCTGATGAAAATATTATAAATAAAAATTTTTTAAAATGGAATCCAAAAGAAATACCATTATATAATTTTGCTATTATTGGAAACTTTCCTTATTCTATCTCTTCAAAAATACTTTTTCATATATTAAAATATCATAATTATATACCAGAGTGTATTGGTATGTTTCAAAAAGAATTTGTAGAACGAATTATTTCTAAAAAAGGTAAAAAATATGGAATACTATCAGTATTAATACAATCATTCTATGATATAGAATATATTTTTACAGTAAAAAAAAATAGTTTTTCACCTATATCTAAAGTAGATTCTTCAGTAATTTCTTTAAAAAGAAAGAAACAAAAAATTTCCCATTTGGAAAAGAAATTATTATTCAAATGTGTAAAAATTGCATTTAATCAAAGAAGAAAAAAATTAAAAAATTCTTTACAATTAATGAATATTAAAAATTTACACAAAATATCATTTTTAAATAATAGAGCAGAAGAATTGTCTGTAAATGAATTTATTAAATTAATAAAAGAAATAAAAATTTAAAATGTTAAATAAATTATTAAATGGACGAAAATTATCTATTAAAATAAAAAGTGAAATTTTTGAAAAAATAAAAAATGAGATATTAAATAAAAAAAAACGAGTTCCTAATTTAGGAATTATTTTAATTGGAAACAATAAGTCTAGTATTTTATACGTAAATAATAAAATAAAAGAGTGTAAAAATGTAGGTATTAAATCAACATTAATTAAACTTCCAAGAAATATTGAAGAAAATGTTTTATTAGAAAAAATTCATTTTATGAACGAAAATCCAATTATAGATGGATTTATTATTCAATTACCTATTGAAAAACACATTAATAAAAATAAAATTATTTTAACTATTAATCCAAAAAAAGATGTAGATGGATTTCATCCTGAAAATATTGGAAAAATGATTTTAGGAATGGATTGTTTTTATCCTGCTACTGCATTAGGAATTATTACTTTATTAAAAAGAAATAATATAAAAATAAAAGGAAAATATACTGTAGTTATTGGAAGAAGCCTAATAGTAGGTAGACCTATAAGTATTTTAATGAGTAGAGATAATTGTATAGGAAATAGTACAGTTACTCTAATACATAGTAAAACTATTGATATAGAATTTTATACAAAAAAAGCTGATATAATAATAGTTGCTGTTGGAATACCAAAATTTATTACTGGAAAAATGATAAAAAAAGGAGCTATAGTTATAGATGTAGGAATTCACAATATTTCTAATAAAATAATTGGAGATGTAGATTTTAAAAGTGTATACAAAAAAGCTTCTTATATTACTCCAGTTCCAGGAGGAATAGGCCCTATGACTATAGTCATGTTATTAAAAAATACATTAAAAGCTGCATTAAATAATAGATAGAAAATGAATAATATTAAGTTTCCAGTACAAGAATGCTTTTATTCTATTCAAGGAGAAGGATATTTTTTTGGAACACCTTCATATTTTATTCGTTTTAAAGGTTGTAATATAAGATGTAACTGGTGTGATACTAAAAAAAGTTGGAAAATAAAAAGTAATGACTTTATTTCATTAAAAAAAATAGTATCAAATATAAACATTAATTCTAAAATAATAATATTAACAGGAGGAGAACCTATGATGTGGAATTTATATCCTTTAACAAAAATTTTAAAAAAAAAAGGATATCGTATTCATGTAGAAACATCTGGATTTTATCCTATAAATAATTTATACATAGATTGGATATCTATTTCGCCTAAAAAAAATAATAAACCTTTAAAAGAAAATTATAAAAAAATTAACGAATTAAAGGTAGTTATTGAAAATGAAACAGATTTTTCTTTTGCAGAAGAGCAAGCATCATATATTAAAAAAAAATGCGTATTATTCCTTCAACCAGAATGGAATAATAAAAATAAAATCATTCCAAAAATTATTTTTTATATAAAAAATAATCCAAAATGGAGAATTTCATTACAATTTCATAAAATATTAAATATTAATTAAATTAAATGTCTTTTTTCTAAAACATTTATTACGTTTTGTATATTAAAATTTCTTTTTTTTAGTAGTATAAGGTAATGAAATAATAAGTCTGCAGCTTCATTTAAAAAATTATTATCATTATTATTTTTTGATTCAATTATTAATTCTATTGACTCTTCTCCTAATTTTTGTATAATTCTATTAATACCTTTTTTATACAATTTGTTTATATATGAATCATTTTTTTCATTTTTTTCAAAAAATCTATTTGAAATTATTTCTTCTAATAAGAATAAAAAATTTTTTTTATTAATTTCTTTCCAACAAGTATCAGTTTTTTTATGACAAACAGGTCCATTAGGTTTTACTTTTATTAATAACGTATCTCCATCACAATCTATAAGTATATCTTTAATAAATAAATAATTATTACTAGTTTCTCCTTTAGTCCATAATTTATTTTTAGATCTGCTGTAAAATGTTACTTTTTTATCAAAAATACTTTTTTTATACGATTCTTCATTCATAAATCCTAACATTAAAACTACATTTGTATCACAATCTTGAATAATAGTTGGTATTATTTTGTTTTTAAAATTAATTTTATATGAAATAGGTTTAAATTTTTTATTATTATACATAATAAATGATAATTTTTTTATATTATTCTAATAGGAATATTTTTATTACTCAAATATATCTTTAAATCTGGTATTCTTATTTCATTATAATGAAATATACTAGCAGCTAGAGCTGCGTCTGCTTTACCGTTTTTAAAAATTTTATAAAAATCATTTAAAGTCCCTGCTCCACCTGAGGCAATTACTGGTATATTAATTTTTTCAGAAACATTTTTTGTAATATCAATTGCAAATCCATTTTTGGTTCCATCATGATTCATCGATGTTAACAATAGCTCTCCAGCTCCTCTATTATATCCTTCATAAACCCAATCAATAGTATTCACAGTTGTAGGTATTTTACCTCCATTTAAATATACTTTCCATTTATTTTTATCGTATTTTGTATCAACTGCAAGAACTATACATTGACTTCCAAATCTTTTAGAAAGTCTATAAAGTAAGTTTGGATTTTTAAATGCTGCAGTGTTTATTGATATTTTATCTGCTCCATTTTCTAATAATAATTCTACATCTTTTTCTTCTTTAATTCCTCCACCAACAGTAAATGGTATATTTATATTATATGACATTTTTTTTACTAAATTTAGTAATATTTTTTTTTTTTCATTTGTAGCAGTTATGTCTAAAAAAATTAATTCATCAGCTCCTTGTTTTGTATACCAACGTACCAATTCTATAGGATCTCCAGCATCTTTTAAATCTTTAAAATTTACTCCTTTTACTGTTCTTCCATTTTTAATATCTAAACATGGTATTATTCTTTTAGTTAACATAATTATTAAATAATTTTTTTATATCTTTAAATACAATTTTTTTCTCATAAAATGCTTTTCCAATAATTATTCCATTACATCCTATTTTTACTAAATTTTTAATATCTTTTATATTACTTATTCCACCACTAGCAATTATATTTAATTTAGGATACATTTTTATAATTTTTTTATATAAATTAAATGGAGGACCAGACAGAGTTCCATCTCTATTAATATCTGTACAAAAAATATTTCTTACATTATAAGAATATATTTTTTTAATAAAATCAAAAATTAAAATATTAGATATTTTAGTCCAACCTTTAATAGCTATTTTATTATTAAAAACATCAATTCCTAATAATATTTTTTCTTTATAAATTTTAATCCATTTTTTTAATAAAAAAGGATTTTTAACAGCAATACTGCCTACCGTTGCAATAGATGCACCATAATCAAATACTTTTTTTATATCTTCATTTTTATGTATTCCACCCCCAAAATCTATAATCAAATTTGTATTTTTTGCAATTTTTTCTAGAATATTCCAATGAATAACTTTTCCTATTCTTGCTCCATCTAAATCTACTAAATGCAGTCTAGATATTCCGTTATCTTCTAATATTAAAGAAATTTCTAACGGATCATAACTGTAAATTTTTTTTTTTAAAAAATTTCCTTTAGTCAAACGAACACATTTATTATTAATTAAATCTATAGCAATAATAATATTTTTATAATTCATATATAATAATATTTTTTTATCATAAGTTGATAAAATTTTCTAATATTTTATGTCCTACAAAAGATGATTTTTCAGGATGAAATTGAACAGCATAAAAATTATTCTTATGTATTGCTGAACTATAATTAATTATATATTTAGTTTCTGCTATAGTTTCTAATCCAAGTGGAACATAATATCCATGTATAAAGTATTGATAACTTTTATTAGGTATATTATTAAATAAAGAACTTTTCAAGTTAAAAATTGTATTCCAGCCAATTTGAGGTATTTTTTCATTATTAGATTTAAATTTTTTTACTGTTGAATCAAAAATACCAATACATTTAGTATTACTTTCTTCTGAATATTTACATAATAATTGCATTCCTAAACATATTCCTAAAACAGGTTGTTTTAATTTTGGTAAAATAATATCTATTTTTTTTTCTTTTAAAGATTTCATAGCAAAATTAGCTTCTCCAACTCCTGGTAAAATAATTTTTTCTGCATTTTGAATGGATTCTATAGAATTAGTTACTATAGCCTTTACACCAATTCTTTCTAGAGAAAAAATAACTGATTGTATGTTACCTGATGGATATTTTATAATAATTGTTTTCATAATTAATTTTTATAATAATCCTTTTGAACTAAATATTTTATTAGTATAGTTTTTTTTAATAGCCATTTTAATTGCTCTAGAAAAACATTTAAAAATAGATTCTATTTTATGATGTTCGTTAATTCCAGTAGAATCAATATGTATATTGCATTTTGCAGAAGAAGAAAAAGATTTAAAAAAATGATAAAACATTTCTGTAGATACATTTCCTATTTTTTCTCTATAAAATTTAGCTTTCCATGATAATTGTTCTCTTCCACCTAAATCTATCACTACTTTAGATAAACAATCATCCATAGGAAGAATGTAAAAGCCATAACGTTCTATTCCTTTTTTATATAAAAGTTTATTAAAAATTTTACCAAAAGTTATTCCACAATCTTCTACAATATGATGTTCATCAATGTTATTGTCACCAATGATTTTAATATTAATATCCATAAGACTATGAACAGATATTTGTTCTAATAAATGATCAAAGAATCCTATTCCCGTATTTATATTATATTTTCCATTTCCATAAATACAAAGAGATATTTCTACATTAGTTTCTAATGTAATACGTTTATATACTAATCTTTTTTTTCTTTTATATTTTAAATATTTATATATTTCTTTCCAATTATCAGTTTTTAATTTAATTGTTTTATTTAAAATTTCTTTATCTAAATTAGAATAATAAACTTTTTCTTCTTCCGTAAAATTTTCATAATGATCATTATTCTTTTTTATCCATATAGATTTACATCCTAAATTATTTGCAAGTAAAACATCTGTGAGTCTATCTCCTATTACAAAAGAATCCTTAATATTATAAGATAATTTATTATTTAAATATTCATATAACATTCCTATATTAGGTTTTCTATTATTAGATTTTTCATTTTTAAAACTTTTATCTATGTGTATATATTTAAAAAAAATCCCTTCTGATTCTAGAACACTTAATATATTATTATGTATTGGCCAAAATTTATTTTCTGGAAATTTATTAGTTCCTAATCCATCTTGATTAGAAACCATAATAAATTCATAATCTAATTCATTTAATATTTTTGATAAATACGATATTACTCTAGGATAAAATTTAACTTTTTCAATTGAGTCAATTTGATAATTTTTATTATTTTCTTCTATAATAGTTCCATCCCTATCAATGAATAATATTTTTTGCATTATTTTAATATTCTTTAATTTTATTTATTAAATATTTATTTTCTTTATTAGTACCTATAGTAATTCTTATGCAATTATTACACAATATTATTTTTGATCTATCTCTAACTATAATATTATTTTTAATTAAATAACGATACAAATTTTTTGAAGAATTATTTATTTCTACTAGTATAAAATTAGTAGAACTAGGATATACTTTTTTTATAATAGAAATTTTTTTTAAAGATTTAATCATACGTGTTCTTTCTCTAAGAACACATTTTAAATTATATAAAAACATATTTTTATTTCTTAGAGCTTTAATTGCTATTCTTTGTGATAAAAAATTTATATTATAAGGATATTTAATTTTATTCATAAATTCAATAATTTCTTTTGATGCAATTCCTATACCTATTCTTATCCCAGCCAGTCCCCAAGATTTAGATAAAGTTTGCAATATTATTAAATTTGGATATTTGTTAATTTTTTTTGAAAAAGATTCTTCTGAAGAAAAATCTATATATGCTTCGTCTAATACAACAATTCCACAAAATGTATTTAGTATATACTCAATATATTCTTTTTTTATGTGGTTTCCTGTTGGATTGTTAGGTGAACATATAAATATAATTTTACTATTTTTATTAACAACTAATTTAAGTTTACGTATGTTTAATTGATAATTTTTTTTTATAAGAGGAATTTTTATAACATCTACTCCATGAATATTTCCTATTACTTCATACATACCATATGTAGGAATAAATATAATAGAATTATCTATTTCAGGACGAGAAAAAATTCTGTATAATATATCTATTATTTCATCACTACCATTTCCTAAAAAAATATTGTATTCAGAAATTTTTTTTATTTCTGATATTTTCTTTTTTAATTCTTCTTGTAATGGATCAGGGTATCTGTTGTATGGATTTTTAAAATATAAAGGAGATCCAAATGAATTTTCATTTGCATCTAAAAGTATAGAATTATTATTTATTTTATTATACTCATATCTAGCAGATGAATACGGTTTTATATTTAAAATATTTTTTCTTACTAAAGAATATAAATCAAAGTTCGACGATTTATTCATTATATTAATTTTTTTAATTTAATCGTATATCTATAGATTTTTTATGTGCTAATAATCCTTCTTCTGAAGATAAAACGTTTATACAATTTGATAAATTTTTTAGACCTTTTTTAGATAGTTTTTGAAAAGTTATTTTTTTTATAAAACTATCAACAGATATTCCACTATAAGCTTTAGAAGCCCCACTAGTAGGAAGAACATGATTTGTCCCTGTCGCATAATCTCCTGCACTTACTGGAGAATAATTACCTAAAAATACAGATCCGGCATTGAAAATCTTTTTACTCAATTCATAACAATTATTACAGTTTATAATTAAATGTTCTGGAGCAATTTCATTTGATAAATCTATACATTCTTTTAAAGAAGAAAAAGTTATTATTTTACTATTTTTTATGGATTTTTTTATAATATCTTTTCTATTTTCTAAATTTATTTGTTGTTTTAAAAATTTAATAATTTTATTAATCCATGAATCTTTGTTAGTGGTAATTACGATAGCATAGCTTTCTATATCATGTTCTAATTGAGATAGTATATCAGAAGCTATATAATATGGATTTGCTGTATTGTCTGCAATAATAACTACCTCAGAAGGTCCTGCAGGAACATCTATAGATAAATATTGTTTTTGAGAAACAATTTTTTTTGCTTTATTAACATAAGAATTTCCTGGTCCGAATATTTTATATACTGACGGAACACTATTTGTTCCATATGCCATAGCAGCAATTGCTTGCGCACCTCCTAATTTATATATTTTATCTATTCCTATATATTTTGCTGCATATAAAATAGAATTATGTATATTTCCAGTTTTATCAGGTGGTGTACATAAAATTATATTTTTACATCCAGCTAGTTTAGCAGGGATTCCTAGCATTAATACAGTAGATATAAGTGGTGATGTACCTCCAGGTATATATAACCCAATTTTTTCTATAGGTACATTTTTTGTCCAACAATAAACTCCTTCTACAGGTGTTATTTTTTTTAAATAATTATTTATTTGGTGTTTATGAAAATAAAATATATTTTCATATGATTTTTTAATAGAATCTTTTAATTCTTTAGATATTTTTTTATCAGATTCATTTATTTCTTTATAAGAAACTCTAAATACGTTAATATCTACTTTATCATATTTTTTAGTATAATTTTTTAAAGCATAATCTCCATATATTTTTACATTTTTTATTATAGATGTAACTAAGGTTGTTAATTTTGAATTTTTTTCTGAATGTCTATTGTTCAAAATAAACTTTAATGCATTATTGAATTTAGGTTGAAAATATGTTTCAATCATTATTTATAGTATAATTTTTTCTATTGGAAGAACTAAAATATCTTTTGCTCCAAGTGATTTTAAATTTTCTATAATTTTCCAAAAATCATTTTCATTAATAACAGAGTGAACAGAGCTACATTTTGAATTTGATAAGGGAAGTATAACAGGACTTTTAATACCTGGAAGACATGATATTATACTTTTTAATTGTTTATTAGGCACATTAAGTAATATATATTTATTATTTTTAGCTTTTTTTACAGATCTAATTCTAAATAATAATTTATTCATTATAATTTTTTTATAATATGTTAAATTAATATTAGATGCAAGCATAGCTTCTGACTTTAAAATTGTTTCTACTTCTTTTAATCCATTCATAAATAAAGTAGATCCACTACTTACTAAATCACAAATACAATCAGCTAAACCTATTCCAGGAGCTATTTCTACAGCACCAGATATTTCATGTATATCAGATTTAATACATTTTTTTTTAAAAAATTTTTTTACTAGAAATGGATAACTTGTTGCAATTTTTTTTCCATTTAAATCATTTATATTTTTATAAACCAAAGATTTTGGAACTGCTATGGATAATCTACATTTTCCAAATCCTAAAGATTCTTTAACGTTTATTTTTTTTCTTTTTTCTAATAATACATTTTTTCCTACAATTCCTATATCAGCGACTCCATCTTCTAAATATTGAGGAATATCATCGTCTCTTAAAAAAAGAATTTCTAAAGGAAAATTTAATGCCGTTGTTTTTAATTTATCTATACCAATATTGATTTCGATACTACAGTCTTTTAATAACTTAATTGAGTCTTCATAAAGACGTCCTGATTTTTGAATAGCTATTTTAAGTTTATCCATATCTTAGGAGAAGAAAGAACAAAAGCTTACTTTTGTAAGCTTTTTATTTTATTTTAGATATTTTTTTTACAAAATTATGTATTTAGGCAAATATAAATACAATTTTGAATATTTTATTTACAATTTATTTAATGATCTTATTGTATAAAATGAAAAAAATTAAAATTGTTAGTTATAATATTAATGGAATTAGATCTGGTATATTAAAAGGGCTTAATTATTGGATTTTAAAAAATAATCCTGATATTATTTGTTTACAAGAAATTAGAGCAAATTTTGAACAAATAAATGTTTTTAATTTTAAAAAAATGGGATATTATCATTATTGGTTTTCTTCTAAAAAAAAAGGATATAGTGGAGTAGGAATACTTTCAAAAGAAAAACCATATAATATAGAATATGGAATAGGAATAGAAGAGATAGATAAAGAAGGTAGAGTTATTCGTATTGATTTAAATAATAAAATATCAGTAATTAGCGTTTATGTTCCATCTGGAAATGATATAAAAAACAGATTAAAATTCAAATTTTTTTTTCTAAAAAAATTTTTTTTACATATAAAAAAAGTAAAAAAAAAAATTTCTAATTTAATTATATGTGGAGATTATAATATATGTCATAATGAAATAGATATTTATGATCCTATTAATAATAAAAATGTTTCAGGATTCTTGTTAGAAGAAAGAGAATGGATGAGTAATTTTATAAATTTAGGATTTATAGATAGTTTTAGAAATTTTGTAAAAACAGGAAATAATTATAGTTGGTGGAGTTACCGTAACTTTTCAAAAATTAATAACAGAGGATGGAGAATTGATTATGTAATGATTAGTGATAATCTTAAAGATAAAATGATTAATTCTTATTTAATGCCAGAGGTATGTTATTCAGATCATTGTCCTGTTGTATTAGAAATAAAATTATAAAATAATGACCTGACTGGGATTCGAACCCAGGACCCTTACATTAAAAGTGTAATGCTCTACCAGCTGAGCTACCAGGTCATATTTAATATTTTTAACTTTTAAACAAATATACTATAAATTTTATGTTTTTTATGAAAATTACATTAATGGGATACATGGGGTCTGGAAAAACTACTATTGGAAAAATTTTATCTAAAAAATTAGATTATAAATTTTATGATTTAGACGATTTAATTCAAAAAAATCAAAATAATTCTATTGAGAATATATTCAAAAAATATGGAGAATTACATTTTAGAAATATAGAAAATATAGTATTAAAAAAATTTTTTTTTAATAAATACAAACCATATGTTTTATCTGTTGGTGGAGGCACCCCATGTTTTTACAATAATATTTATTTAATGAATAAATTTTCAAAAACTTTTTATCTAAAAATGGATAGTTTTTTTTTATTTAAAAGATTATTATTAAATGAAAATAGACCTATGATATATAATTTTAAAAAAAATGATTTATTTAAATTCATTATGAATCATTTGTTTAAAAGAACTTTTTTTTATGAAAAATCTCATAAAAAAATAGTAATAAATAATAAATCTAAAAACGAAATAATTAAAGAAATTTATAAATATATATAAAAAAAATAATGAAATATTATTCTTATTGTAAGAAAAATTTATTATTAGAAATAAAAAAATTTTTTTCATATTCAAATAAAAAATATAATAATATTGGAGTTGCTGTTAGTGGTGGATTGGATAGCATGGTACTTCTTCATTTATTGCTAAATATTTTTAATGAATTAGAAGTAATTCATTGCAATTTTAATTTAAGAAGAAATGAATCTAATAAAGATGAATTATTTGTATATAATTTTTGTAAAAAAAATGGTATAATATGTAATATTAAAAAATTTAATCTTTTAAAAGAAAAGAAATTTTCTATTCAAATGTTAGCTAGAAAACTAAGATATAATTGGTTTAATGAATTATTAAATAATAATAAATATGAATGTATTGCTTTAGGCCATCATTTTGATGATTCTATTGAAACTTTTTTCATTAATCTTATTAGAGGAACTGGAATAAAAGGATTGTTAGGTATTCCTAAATGTAATAATAAAATTATACGTCCTCTTTTCAATTTAAAAAAAGAAGATATATTATACTATGCTAATAAAAATAAAATTGAATGGAGATTAGATTATAGTAATTACGATACTAAATATATTAGAAATAGAATACGATTAAATTTAAATCCAATTTTAAATTCTTTTTCAGATAGTTTTTATAAAGGGATGAAAAATACTATTAATTTTCTTAATGATGAAAATATTTCTATAGAAAATAATTTTAATAAAATTTGTGATGAGATTACAATATATAAAAAAATTAATCCTTTTATTTGGAAAATAAATAATAAAATAATAAAAAAATTTAATCCTTTAAATTTTTATTTATTTAGATTATTTAATCCTTATGGATTTTATGATATAGATAGTTTAGTACGTATTTTAAATTCAGAATCTGGAAAAAAATTATATTCCAAAAAATATTGTCTTATAAAAGATAAAAATTATTTAATTCTTATAGAAAAAGAGTTTTTACTTAAAAAAAATATTTTCAATATACCAAATTTAAAATTTTTAAATAATATTTACTTGCCTATTAAAATAAAATTTTTTGTAAAAAAATTTTATAAAAAATATGAATATGAAAAAAAGGAAAAAAATATTTTTTTTATCGATTTTGATAAAATTAAATTTCCATTATTTTTAAGAAAATGGAATAAAAATGATTATTTTTTTTATGATAAAAATAAAAAAAAAACTTTAAGTAAATACTATAAGGACAATAAATTTTCTTTTATTAAAAAGGAAAATACATGGTTATTAGTAAATAATAATAATAATATTATTTTAATAATAAAAAATTGCATAGATAATAGATTTAAAGTTACAAATAAAACTAAAAATATACTTATTATTAATACATAAATAAATTTTATAATATCAAAAAGTTAACTTATGGTAAAAATAGAAAAAAATTTTTTTAATATAAAAAATTTAATACCAAAAAATATAAAATTATTGATAGTTTCTAAAAAACAGAATACATATTCTATAAAAAAATTATATAAAATAGGACAAAAAGATTTTGGAGAAAATTATATTCAAGATATTGTCAAAAAATACCATAATCTTCCAAAAGACATACGTTGGCATATGATAGGAAATATACAGAGTAATAAATTAAAATATATAATACCTTTTATACATTTAATTCATAGTGTTCAAAAATTGAAACATATAAAAATAATTAATAAAATAGGATTAAAATATAATAAAATTGTAAAATGTCTTTTACAAATACGTATTTCAAATGAACTTAATAAATCTGGAATTTTTTATGAAAAACATGAAAAAATTGATTTTTTATTAGATTTTAGTAAAAAAATGAATAATATAAAAATATTGGGGTTAATGGGAATAGCATCATTTAAAGAAATGAAAATTGTAGAAAATGAATTTTCATGTCTAAATAATTTATATAATAAATATAAAATTAAATATAATTTTAATATTCTTTCTATGGGAATGAGTAGAGATTTTTCCTCAGCTATTAAATATAATACTAATATGATACGATTGGGATCCTCAATTTTTGGAAAAAAAAATAAAATTTTATAAAAATTCTTTAATAAAATTTTTTTTTTTTAAATCTTTTTTTTTTTCCAAAAATTTAATGAAGTGACTTCCAATAATACCTCCATTAGCATATTTACATGATATATTATAACTTTTTTTATTTTTTATTCCGAAACCAATTAGTTTAGGTTTTTTTATATTTAAATTATTAATTTTCTTAAAGAAAGAAATTTGTTTCTTTCCAAAAGAATGAATTTCTCCTGTTACAGAATTAGAAGATACTAAATAAATAAATCCTTTTGTTATTTTACTTATTTTAATAATCCTAGAGATACTAGTTTGTGGAGTTATTAAAAATATCATAGGAATAGAATACTTATCAAATATTATTTTGTAATTTTTTTTGAAAAAATCTATAGGAATGTCTGGAAATATTAATCCAGATATATTCATTTTACTACAATTTTTTAAAAATTTAATTTCTCCAAATTTATAAAATTGATTAAAATATCCCATTAAAACTATTGGTTTATTTACTATATTTAGTATTTTTTTTATTTGTGAAAATAACAAAGAAATATTCATTCCATTTTTTAATGCAATTCTATTACTATTTTGAATAATCATTCCATCAGATAATGGATCAGAATATGGAATACCTATTTCTATTAAATCTACAGGAATATTTTGTAAAATTTTTAGAATTATTGAAGTACTATTAATTTTTGGATATCCAGCTGTAAAATAAATACATAATATATTTTTATCTTTTTTCTTAAAAAGATTATATAATTTATTTCTCATAAAAACTTATTATATATACTAATATCTTTATCGCCCCTTCCAGACAAAATTAATATAACTAAGTCATTTTTATTAAAAGATATTTTTTTTAAAGCAGACAATGCATGTGCACTTTCTAATGCAGGAATAATCCCTTCTAATTTAATTAATTCACATCCTGCTTTTATTGATTCTTTATCATTAGAATACAAAAATTTCACACGTTTTTTTTTAAATAAATTAGCATGCATAGGACCTATACCTGGATAATCTAAACCAGGAGATATTGAATATGCAGGAAGAATTTGTCCATATTCATCTTGTAATAATAAAGTCATACTACCATGTAGTATTCCTTTGCTTCCACAATGAATAGATGCAGCGGTACTCATAGTATTTAAACCTAATCCTGATGCCTCTACTGCTATAAGTTTTACATTTTTTTTATTTAAAAAATGATAAAAAGATCCAGCTGCATTACTACCTCCACCTATACAAGCAATTATATAATCTGGATTTATATATCCTTTTTCTTTTAATTGAATTATTATTTCCTTGCTTATTATAGATTGTAAATCTGCAACCATTTGCGGATATGGATGTGGACCTACAGTTGATCCAATCAAATAATAACTATTATTATTATTAATCCAATAACGTATTGATTCATTTACTGCATCTTTTAATGTTTTTTCTCCACTAAGAACAGGAATGATTTTTGCTCCTAATGCTTTCATTTTTATTACGTTATATGATTGTCTATTAATATCTTTTTTCCCCATAAATATAACACATTTTAAATCCATCATTGAACAAGTAGTTGCTACAGCTATACCATGTTGTCCTGCACCAGTTTAAGCTATTATTTTTTTTTTTCCTAATTTAATTGCAAATAAGCTTTGGCCAACTGTATTATTTATTTTATGCGATCCTGTATGATTTAGATCTTCTCTTTTAAAAAAAATTTTAGCTTTATATTTTCATTAAAGGAGATGGTCTTCCTACATAATCTTTTAATATTTTGTTATATGATTTTCTAAATTCATTACTTTTAATAAATTTTTTATAATTATCTTGAAGTTCTTTTATATTTTTATATAACATTTCTGGTATAAAAGCTCCTCCAAATTCCCCATAAAATCCATTTTTATCTACAAAAAAATTCATTTACTTTTTATTTTTTTTATAAAAGTCTTTATTTTATTTTTATTTTTTTTACCTGGATAAATTTCAAATTTACTATTTATATCTAAACCGTACATTTTTGGATGAAAAAATTTTTTGATTTTATTAATATCTTTTAAACCAATACCTCCGCTTAAAAAAAATTTTTTATCAAAATCATATTCATAAAGTTTTTCCCAGTCAAATTTTTTTCCGCTTCCTCCATTATTATCAAAAATAAAATAAGAACAAAATGGAATATAGTTTAATAAAATTTTCATAGAAAAATTATTATTTATTTTAAAGCTTTTTATAATTTTTATTTTTTTTTTAAATAAACTTTCACATAAATAGATATTTTCTTTTCCATGTAACTGAACAAAATCTAATTTTTTTTTATTGTATATATTTATGATATTTTCTTTTTTTTCATCAACAAATACTCCTACTTTATAAGTATATATATCGTCAGGTATATAAAAATTATATCCAACAAATCTAGGAGATTTAGGGTAAAATATAAAACCAATGAAATCTGGATTCAATTTTGATATTTCTTTAATATCATATTTAATTCCACATATTTTTATTTTCAATTAAATTAAATTTTATAATTTTCGTTATTTAATAATTTCATTAAATTAATACATTTTTTACCTGGATCTTTTTCTTTCATGAAATACTCTCCTATTAAAAATCCATCGAATCCTAATTTTTTTAAATTAATTATGTCTTCTATATTATTTATTCCACTTTCTGCTAATTTTATATAGTTACATGGTATTTTTTTGTACAAAACAAAAGAATTTTTTTTATTAACATTAAATGATTTCAAGTCTCTATTATTAATTCCAATAAAATCTATATTATCTGTAATTTTTTCTAATTCACTTTCATTATGTAATTCTATTATAACTTCCAGTCCTATTGATCTTGCTATTTTAGATAAAATTTTTATTTTTTTTTTAGATAAAATACTTGCTATAAGTAAAATAACATCTGCACCTATTGATTTAGATTCAATAACTTGATACTCATCAATAATAAAGTCTTTTCTTAATAAAGGAATAGATACTAAAGGACGTGATTTTTTAATATGATTAATACATCCAGAAAAATGATAATCTGTTAAAATAGATATACCGCTAACCTTTGCAAGGAAATATTTTTTTACTACATTTTCTACTATAGAAGTAGAATTAATAATTCCTTTTGAAGGAGATTTTAATTTAAATTCAGCAATAACACCAAAAAGATTTTTTTTTATACTTTTTTTTAATGATATAATATTTCTATTAAAAAGTACATTGTTTTCTAATTTCTTTATAGAATTTATATTTTTGTTTATTTCAATTTCTATTTTTTTTTTTGCTAAAATTTTTTCAAGTATATTCATTATAAATTCAATAGTTTTTCAAGAACAATCTTAGCATTTCCACTTTTTAGAGAATATGATGCTTTATCATAATTAGTTTCAAAATCATTGTTATTCAACAAATTTAAGGCGAACGTAGAATTAATCAAAACAACTTCGTTTTGAGTAGGTGTTCCATTACCTGATAGTATATTCATAAAAATTTTTATATTATCTTTTATATTTTTTCCTCCTTTTAATTCTTCTATATTTATTTTTATTTGTTTTTTATTTAATTCTTCTTTATAAGAATATTTTTCACCATTATTTGTATAACATTTAACATCACTAGTTAATGATATTTCATCATAACCATCTAAACTATGAATAATAGCATAATTATTTTTTGTATTTTGATATATATAATGATATAATCTAGCCAATTCTAAACTATTTACTCCCAATAATAAATTTTTTGGATTTCCTGGATTTAATAATGGACCAATAGTATTAAATATAGTTTTAATTCCTAATTGTTTTCTATATATATAAATTTTTTTTAAAAAAGGATAAAATATTGGTGAATGCAAATAACAAATTCCAACATTTTTTAATTGATCTTTTATCTTTTTTTATTTAATAGTAAAACTATACCCCAATTTTTTCATAATATTTGATGATCCAATAGTTGAAGATGAATTAAAATTACCATGTTTTATTACTTTCTCTCCAGTACCTGCTATAATAAAACAAGATATTGTAGAAATATTAAATGTATTTTTTTCATCACCTCCTGTTCCAACAATATTAATTGCAACATTATTAAAATCTTTAAGATCTATTTTTATTGATAACTCGTTCATAGCTTCGTAAAAACCTATAATTTCTTCTACATTTGGATTTCTTATATTATATATTGATGCAATAGCTATAGTTTGAGTAGTATTTATATTTCCATCTGAAATTTCAAATATTAATTGTTTTGCTTCGTTTTTTGTTAAATATTTTTCTAGAAAAAGATCTTTTAAAATTTTATTCATTCAAACATTTTTATTTTATATTTAACCAATTATGTATTATTTTTTCTCCATGTGGGGTTAAAATAGATTCTGGATGAAATTGTACACCAGATACATCATAAATATTATGACGAATTGCCATAATTTCTCCTTTATTTCCAACTGCTGTTATCTTAAGTTCTTTTGGAAAATTATCTTTAGATATAATCCAAGAATGGTATCGTCCAACTTTTATTTTATTTGGTAATTTATTAAAAATTATTTCTTTTTTATCTATAATTTTTATAAAACTAGATACTCCATGATATACGTTTTTTGTATTTATAAGAGTTGCACCAAAAACTTCCCCTATTGCTTGTAATCCAAGACATACTCCAAATATACTTTTAGTTGGTGAAAAAGTTTTAATTAAAGGTTTTAAAATATTTGCTTCATTAGGCACGCCAGGTCCTGGTGATAAAATAATTTTATTATATTTTTCTATATCTGAAAGTGTTATTTCATTATTTCTGAATACTTTTACTAAATTTTTTGTAGATTTTTTTATTGCGTAAACAAGATTATAAGTAAAAGAATCATAATTATCCAAAATTAATATTTTGTTCATATTTTTTTAGCTAAATCTATTGATTTAAACAATGCCATAAGTTTATTGTTTACTTCTTCTAATTCTTTATTTTCTTTTGAATTATATACTATTCCAGCTCCTGCTTGAAAAAAAATAGAATTACCTTTACTTAAAAAAGATCTTATTATAATAGCTGTATTAATAATACTATTTATTCCAAAAAATCCTATAGCTCCACCATATATACCTCTATTTTGATTTTCAATTTTATCAATCAATTCCATTGCTTTATATTTTGGTGCTCCAGATAAAGTTCCAGAAGGAAATGTATCTTCAAATATTTTAATTATTGATGAATTTTTATTTATACGCCCAGATACTCTAGAGACCATATGTAATACATGAGAAAATTTCCTAATTTTCTTAAATATTTCTACTTTTATATCAGATGAATTTTTACTTAAATCATTCCTAGCTAAATCAACTAACATAACATGTTCTGAATTTTCTTTAGGATCTTTAATTAAAGAATTATATAATTTATTAGTATTATTTTTATTAGTATTATTATTTGTTATTTTTACTGTTCCTGCTATAGGATTTACGTAAGCAATATTATTATTAACAATTAGTTGTGATTCTGGTGAAGAACCAAAAATTTTATAATATCCATAATCAAAATAAAATAAATATGGAGAAGGATTAATAAATCTTAATGCACGATATATATTAAATTCATCTCCTTTAAAATTTTGTATATATTGACGAGATAATACTATTTGAAATACATCTCCACGTAAACAAAATTTTATTCCATCAGATACCATTCTTTTATATTCATTATCTGTAACATTTGATGTACAGCTTCCAACTGTATTAAATGAAAAAGATGAAAAATTTTTTTTTTTTATTAATTTTATTAATTTACTTATATTAGTATTTTTATCTATATCAGATTGATATTCAATTAAATTTAACTTATTTTCAAAGTAATTAAAAACAATTAAATTTTTATAAAATCCTATTCGTATTTTTGGAACGTTATAATTTTCTTTAATTGGAACATTAAATTTTATTTTTTCAAAATGTTGAATGCTATCATAAGAGATATATCCGTATAATCCGGTATAATTATATATAAAATTATCACATGTTGATTTATCAAATTTAAATATTTTAAAATAATCTTCAATTATATTTCTTACATTAAATTTTTCGTCAATAAATATATGTTTATGTATATTATTTGGATATAATATTTTTAATACATTTTTTTCTAAAATTAATTCTGAAATAGAATTAATACAAATAATAGATAATTTTTTACTATTTAAATAATATTGATTTGAAAATTCTAACAATAAAGTATTAGGAAATATATCTCTTAATTTTAAATATAATTCTATCGGTGTGGTGAGATCATTCATCATTTTTTTTAGAATTACTTTAAAACAAAATTTTAACATGTATTTTTTTTAAAAAAAATGGCCGTCATTTTGACAAGCCTTTTTTATATTTTTTTAAATTTTTTTTTCTAACAAATATACGAATTTTTTATATTTTATTATTTTGTAATATTAGAATTACATAATACGTAATGTATATAAAAAATTACTTAAATTATAAAAAATTTTTTAAAATTATGTATCCTGATAATATAAAATATAGTAAAAATCATGAATGGGTAGAAATGATAGAACCTACAAAAAAAAATGGAAAAAATGATTATTATGCTAATGTAGGAATAAGTTTTTTTGCACAAAAAGAATTGGGAGACATAATATATCTTGATATAGAAAATTCTATAATAGAAAAAACAATAAAAAAAGGAGAAATATTTGGGACTATAGAAGCAGTAAAAACTATTTCAGATTTATTTATGCCTGTTTTAGGAAAAGTTTTAGAAATAAATAAGGAATCTATTTCAAATCCAGAATTTATAAATAAAAATGCCTATAAAACATGGATAATAAAAATAAAAATTTTGTGTATTGAAGATTATAATAAATTAATGACATTTAAAGAATACGAAAATTTTTCAAAAATTTTATAAAAAAATATTTACGTTAATACGTTAATATGAAAAATTACGATTTTCTTAATAATGAAAAAATATCAGAAAAAATAATAGATTTTGTACATAAAAATATAACTAGAGTTCATTTCTTTATTCCTTCAATACATTGTAGTTCATGTGTATTTATTTTAGAAGATTTACCTAATAAATATAGTAACATATTAAGTTCTAATGTTGATTTTTTAAACAAAAAAATTTGGATAACATTCTATAATAATAATTTAAAAATAAGTGATTTAGCTAAAATTCTTGAAAATATAGGTTACTCTCCATCTACTGATCTAGAATCATTTGAAAAATATGATTTAAGTAATTCAGAAACAAATAATAAAAAAAACAGAAATAAAATACAAAAAATTGCAATATTTGTATTTTGTTTTGGAAATATTATGTTGTTGGCAATACCGGAATATGTAGGATCTATGAGTGATCCATGGTACGTAAATCATCGTTATTTTTTTCGTTTTATGATGATGATTTTATCTATACCGGTATTTTTATTTACTATATTTGATCACATAAAATATGCTATAATAGGTGTCAAAAAAAAATTAATAAATATAGACGTACCAATCTCTATGGGAATATTAGTTATTTTTTTTTGGAGTTTATACGAAATATTATTCGATTTAGGATCAGGATATTTTGATAGTTTATCTAGTTTTTCATTATTTATTTTAATAAGCAAACTTTTTCAAGTACATACTCATAATAAAATTTTTTCTTTTAACAAAAATTATAAATCTTTTTATCCTATTTTGATAACAAAAGTAAAAAATGGAGTAGAAAAAAAAATTTTTGTATCAAGTTTAGAAATAGGAGATATTTTTGTAGTTAAAAATGAAGAAATTATTCCAGTAGATTCTATTTTAATTAAAGGAAAATCTATATTAGATAATAGTTTTATAACAGGTGAATCTAATTTAATTATAAAAAAAATAGGTGATAAAATATATGCTGGATCTAGACAAAAAGGTGAAGCTATTTATTTGAAAGTAGTAAAAAAAATGGATAATAGTTATTTAAGTATTTTGTGGAAAAAAGGAATAAAAAAGAATAATAATTATTATATAAATTCTATTACTACAAATGTAAGTAAATATTTTACACCTTCTATAATTATAATTTCTTTATCAAGTGGAATTTATTGGTATATAAAAAATAATATATATAATGTATTTAAAACTATATTTTCTATTTTGATTATAACTTGTCCTTGTGCATTAGTACTATCATCACCATTAATATTTGGAAATATTATAAAATTTTTTTCTAAAAAAGGATTATATATAAAAGATACATTAACAGTAGAAAAAATATCATCTATAAAAACATTAATTTTCGATAAAACTGGAACTTTGACTGATCCTAATAAAGAAATAATTAATTTTATTGGTAAGAAAATTAGTTATAATGAAAAAAGAATGATAGCTTCTTTATTAAGAAATTCTTCTCATCCATTTAGTCAAAAAATTTTGTCTAAATTATCTATAAAAAATTTTTATAAAATAAACGATTTTAAAGAAATACCAGGAAAAGGATTAGAATGTAAAATAAATAATTTTACAATAAAAGCAGGATCTATGAAATATGTAAGTTTATGTAATTCAAATAAAATAAAAGATAAAACATTAGTTGCTATTTCTATAAATAATAAATTATTGGGTTATTTTTATTTTAAAAATTTTTATCGTAAAGGAATACAAAAATTATTTAATGATTTAAAAAAAGATTACAATATAATAGTATTATCAGGAGATAATAACAATATAGAAAAAAAATATATTAAATCAATACTTCCAAAATCAAGTAAAATTTTATTTAATCAAAGTCCAGAAGATAAATTAAATTATATAAAAAAATTACAAAAAAATGGAATAAAAGTTATAATGTTTGGAGATGGTGTTAATGATAGTGCAGCATTAAAAAAAAGTGAAGTAGGAATTTCCGTATCAGATAATCCAACTAGTTTTTTCCCTAGCTGTGATGCTTTTATTAAGTCTGATTGTTTAAATAAAATATCATATTTTTTAAAAATATCTAGAATTTCTTATTTATTAGTGATAATAAATTTTATTATTAGTTTACTTTATAACATTTTAGGTATATTTTTTGCTATAACTTGTAAACTGAATCCACTAATTGCTTCTATATTAATGCCTATAAGTTCTTTTTCAGTAATTATTTTCTCTATAATATCCACATGTATTATTTCAAAAAAAATTTTATGGATATAATAATTATTATGATATTATCAAGCATTTCTATATGTGTTATATTTTTAATATTTCTTTTATTTAGTATTTACTATGGACAATTTGATGATTTAGAATCTCCAAAGATTAGAATTTTAATGGATAAAAAATATGATAATTATCTTAAAAAAGATAAAAAAAGTTAATTAATACTTTAATGAAATTTAATCAATCTAATAATTTAAAAAAAAGTTATTATAATAACAACATAGTAAAAGCTTTTTTGTATGCTACAATATTTTGGGCTTTAATAAGTTTTTTAGCAGGTTTATTTGTAGCATTACTTCTTTTTTCTCCAAAAATTCCAGAAATAATTTTTGGAGAAAAATTAAAATATACTAGAGGTATATTCGGATTTGGTAGATGGAGAATGTTACATACAAATACGGCAATATTTGCATTTGTAGGAAATATAATTTTTACAGGTTATTACTATTCTTTACAACGTTTATTAAAAACAAGAATATTTAGTAATATTCTTAGTTGGATTCATTTTTGGGGATGGCAAATATTTATAATATCTACATGGATAACTTTTCTATTAGGAATTAATACAAGTAAAGAATATTCTGAACATGAATGGCCTATAGATATATTAATATTATTCATATGGATTGTATATGGAATAAATATGATAGGAAGTATTTTAAAAAGAAGAATAAAGCACTTATATGTAAGTATTTGGTTTTTATTAGGAACATGGGTATCTGTAGCAATGTTACATATATTTAATAATTTAGAATTACCTATATCTCTTTTTTCATTTAAAAGTTATTCTATATATGCAGGTGTTCAAGATGCATTGATGCAATGGTGGTATGGTCATAATGCAGTTGCTTTTATTTTAACAACACCTATATTAGGTTTAATGTATTATTTTGTTCCTAAAGCTTCAAATCAACCTATATTTTCTTATAAGTTATCTATTATTCATTTTTGGTCTTTAATATTTATATATATATGGGCTGGCCCACATCATTTAATGTACACATCTCTTCCTAATTGGGCACAAATGTTAGGTACAATATTTTCAATTATGTTAATTGCCCCTTCTTGGGGAGGTATGTTAAATGGATTATTAACTTTAAGAAGTGATTGGAATAAGGTAAAAGAAGATCCTGTGTTAAAATTCTTTGTTGTTGGAATTGTTTGTTATGGAATGGCAACTTTTGAAGGGCCAATGTTGGCAACTAAAACTTTAAATTCAATAGGTCATTTTACAGATTGGGTAATTGCTCATGTTCATTTAGGTACTTTAGGATGGAATGGGTTTATGTCTTTTGGTATTATATATTGGATAATACAAAAACTTTGGAATACAAAGCTATATTCTAAATTATTAGCTAATATTCATTTTTGGCTTGGCATAATAGGTATAATTCTATATATTTTTCCTATGTATTTTAGTTCTGTTTTACAATCATCAATGTGGAAACAATTTAATCCAGATGGAACATTATTATATAAAAATTTTATAGATTCTGTAATATCTATAATACCATTTTATAAACTACGATTTTTAGGAGGATTTATTTATTTAATAGGTTTTATACTAATGATATATAATATTATTAAAACAATTAATAAAGGATTTTTTGTAAAAAATGAAAAATTTTTGTATAATAAATTTTCTTATAAAGAAGATAATAAAAATGAAAAATTTCATAGTTGGTTGGAAAAAAGACCTATACAAATGACAATATTGTCTTTATTAGCAGTAGCTATAGGAGGTTTTATTGAAATTATTCCTACTATAATAATTAAATCAAATGTTCCTACAATTAATAATGTTAAACCATATACTGCTTTGGAATTAGAAGGTAGAGATTTATTTGTAAGGGAAGGTTGTAATTCATGTCATAGTGCTCAGGTTCGTCCATTTAGAGATGAAGTTGTTCGTTATGGAGAGTATTCTAAAGCAGGAGAGTTTGTATATGATCATCCATTTTTATGGGGATCTAAAAGAACTGGGCCAGATTTAGCTAGAGAAGGAGGAAAAAATCCTAGTTCCTGGCATTATAATCATTTATATGATCCTAGATCTACATCCACAGGATCTATTATGCCTAGATATCCATGGTTAATTTATAATAAATTAGATAGATTTTATACACATGATAAAATTAAAGCTATGATAAAATTGGGTGTACCATATACATTAGAATATGTAAAAACATATAATAATGATATGAATAAACAAGCAAAAAAAATTGTTAATGATATATATAGTGAATTTCCTAAATTAAAGGAAGAAATAGAGAAAGAAAGAAATGAATTTAAAAATAAATTTATACCTCTAGAAAATAGAGAAGTTATCGCGTTAATTGCTTATTTACAAAGAATAGGTACAGATATAAAATCTTAAATTTATAATTATGAGATTTTTTAAAAATTATTTTATAAGAGAAAAAAACATAGGAATATTTCAATCAATTATATTAATAATATTTTTTTTAATATTTTCTTTTATCTTATTTATTGTTTTTTCTAAACCAAAAGATTTTTATAAAAATGATAGTTTAATGGCTACAGATAATAATAAAGAAAAAAAATAATTAATTATGAAATATAAAATTTCTTCTTTTATTATGATTTTTTCTTCATTATCTGTTATAATATTTTCGTTTTATACTTTTCTTAAGAGTTATAATAAAATATTTTATATAAAACATCCAATAACTATATTATTTTTTATAGTAATAGTATTATTATTGATAATATTAGAATTTATTAATAATTTAATTTTTAAAAAAAAAATAGAATTTTTATCTGAAAATGATAAAAAAATAATTTTAGAAAAAAATGAGGGAAATTATTTATCTATTCTTTATAGATTTATATTTAATTATAATAATAAAAAATTAGAAAAAGTAAAAAAAATAGATCATGGATTTGATGGAATTATAGAATTAGATAATGATTTACCAATTTGGTGGATACATTTATTTTTATTGACTATTATTTTTTCTACAATTTATTTTTTTTCTTACTTGACACTAGATTTTTCTAATCCTTATAAAGAATACAAAATATCTTATGAAAAACAACTAAAGGAAATTAAAATATTTGAAAGGTATGCTCCACAAGCATCTTTAGAAAAATCATTTTTTAAAAAAAATTTAATAAATGATGGAAAAATTTTATTTGAAGAAAATTGTTCTACTTGTCATCGAAAAGATGGTAGTGGTAGTATTGGACCTAATTTAACAGATGATTATTGGATAAATACAGTAGAAAAAGATTTATATAAAAATATATTTTCTATAGTATGGAATGGTAGTAAAAAAAATCCTACAATGCGCGCTTTTGGAAAATCAGGAGAAATAAAAGGTAATGATATTGAAAAAATATCTAGTTATGTTTATTTTATAAATAAGAAAAAAATAAAACCAAATCAAAAAAAATCTCCTCAGGGGAAAAAAATATTAAAATGGAATTAATAAAATTTTTTTTAACTATAAAATAATTTATGAAAATAAAATTAGGATGGGATACCTGTATAATATTATCAATAGTAACTTTTATAAGTTTTATAATTTACATTGCATTTTTTTTTAAAAATATAGATAGTCAGCTTGTATCAGAAAAATATTATGAAGATGAATTAAAATATCAAGAAACTATAAATGAAAAAAAAAATGCTTTAAAATTATCAGATAAAATAAATATTTTAACTTCACCTTATGGAATTAAGGTAATATTTTATATTTCTAATGGTTATGGTTCAATAAAATTATTTAGATTTTCTTCTAAAAATTTAGATTTAACAAGATATTTTAATATTTCTGGTAGAAATAAATTATTTATTAATAAAAAATTTTTAAGGAAAGGATACTATAAAATAATAATTAGATTAAAACATAATAAAACAAAATATTTTTTTGAAAAGAATTTGTACTGGAATGAATAAAAAAAAAATAAAATGAAGAAAGTAAAAAAAAATATTCGTGAAGAATCTTTAATTTATCATAGTAAATTTCCATCAGGAAAGATAAAAATTACTCCAACAAAAAAATATAATAGCCAAAAATATTTATCTTTAGCCTACTCTCCTGGAGTAGCAGAACCTTGTAAAGAGATTGTTAGAAATCCTAAAAATGTATATAAATATACTTCTAAAGGTAATTTAGTCGCAGTTGTAACAAACGGATCTGCAGTATTAGGATTAGGTAACATAGGTGCATTAGCTTCTAAACCAGTAATGGAAGGAAAAGCACTATTATTTAAAATATTTTCAGGAATTGATGTTTTTGATATAGAAATTAATGAATCTGATCCAAAAAAATTTATAAAAATAGTAAAATCTATATCTCCAACTTTTGGTGGAATTAATATAGAAGATATTAAATCTCCAGAAGCTTTTAACATAGAAAGAACTTTAAAAAAAGAATTAGATATTCCTGTTATGCATGATGATCAAGATGGAACTGCAATTATTTCAGGTGCTGCATTACTTAATGCAATTTATTATGTAAAAAAAAATATTAATAAAGTAAAAATGATTATTAATGGAGCTGGATCCGCTGCTATTTCTTGTGCTAGAATATACAAAAAATTAGGAGTTTTATCAAAAAATATTATGATGTTTGATAGCAAAGGATTATTACATAATTCAAGAAATGATTTAAATAAAGAAAAAAAAGAGTTTTCTATTCATGAAAATAATCACTTTTTTTCATTAAAAGAAGCTATAAAAAATTCAGATATATTTATAGGATTATCTATAGGAGGAATATTAACTACTGATATGCTAAAAAGCATGGCAAAAAATCCAATTGTTTTTGCTATGGCTAATCCTGATCCAGAAATTGATTACAATTTAGCATTAAAAACTAGATCAGACGTTATTATTGCTACTGGAAGAAGTGATTATCCTAATCAAGTAAATAATGTAATAGGATTTCCATATATTTTTAGAGGAGCTTTAGATGTACAAGCAAGTATTATTAATGATGAAATGAAATTAGCCGCTGTATATGCTATAGCATCTTTAGCAAAAGAACCTGTTCCTGAACAAGTAAATATTGTTTATAATAAAAAAAATATTTTCTTTGGAAAAGAATACATTATACCAAAACCTTTTGATAATAGATTACTTCCTAGAGTCTCTATTGCAGTAGCTAAAGCTGCTATAAGTACTGGAGTAGCAAAAAATTCAATTTCTAATTGGAAAGTATATGAAGAAACACTTTTTGATAGAATGGGATATGAAAGTAAAATTTTAAGAATGATAGAAAATAGAGCACGTACAAGTCCTAAAAAAATTGTTTTTTGTAATGGTGATGAATATAATATATTGAAAGCTATTAATATTCTAAATGAAAAAGGAATAATTCATTCTCCTATAGTATTGGGAAATGAAAATAAAATAAATAATTTAATTAAAGAAAATAAATTAGATTTAAAATTAAAAATTATAGATCCTGAAGATGAAAAAAATAATGAAATAATAGATAATTATGCAAAAATTCTTTGGAAAAGAAGATGTAGAAAAGGATTAACTTTATATGAATCAAAAATTAGGATTAAAAATAATGATCATTTTGGATCTATGATGGTAGATCAAAATGAAGCTGACGTTGTTATTACTGGATATTCTAGAAATTTTTCATTAAGTTTAAAACCTATTTTAGAAGTCATAGGAAGAAAAAAATCTGATTTTAAAGTAGCTGGTATGATTATATTATTAACAAAAAAAGGCCCATTATTTTTAGCAGATACTGCTGTTATAATTGATCCAACAAGTGAGGAGTTAGCTAGAATTGCATTAATGACATCTCATGTAGTTAAAGAATTTGATATTGAACCCCATATAGCTATGTTGTCCTTTCAAAATTTTTCATCACATTCTAAAACATCAAATAAAGTATCTAAAACTGTATCATTTTTACATAAAAAATATCCAAATTTAATAGTTGATGGAGAATTACAGCCAGATTTTGCTTTAAATAAATTTTTATTATCTAGTAAATTTCCATTTTCTAAATTAGTAAAAAAAAATGCTAATATATTCATTTTTCCAAA
This sequence comes from Blattabacterium cuenoti, assembly GCF_014252375.1. Classification (GTDB taxonomy): domain Bacteria; phylum Bacteroidota; class Bacteroidia; order Flavobacteriales; family Blattabacteriaceae; genus Blattabacterium; species Blattabacterium cuenoti_AH. The sequence goes on from NZ_CP059221.1 coordinate 217,600, forward strand.
TCTTGAATCAAGTAATTTAACATATAAATTTATTAGAGGACTAGGTGATATTAAAACTATAGGACCTATTATGTTAGGAATGAATAAACCGGCCCACATAATGCAAATACAATCTAGTATAGAAGAGATAGTAAATTTATCCACTATAGCAGTAATTGATGCACAGATTAGAAATAATTAATAATTATATTTTTCTATAAAATTACTTTTACCAAATAAATAAACAACCTTTTTTTTAAAAAAAAGGTTGTTATTAGATGTATAATAAAATATTGATGGATTTATACATTGTTTAGAAGATAATAATTCTTTTTTTACTAATATTTTTTTTATTTCTTTTACTACTATTTTTTGTACATCAATTAAATGTACTTTACCTCTATAATAATTATTTATTTCATTTTTCATATATAAGTAATGAGTACAAGCTAAAATTAATGATTCTATTGATTTTAATTTAAATAAAGAATGATTTATAATATATCTTATTTTTTTTATATTAAAATTATTTTCTATGAAATATGCTAATAATGGTATAGATATTTGGATAATATTTAAATGATTATAATATTCTTTTATTTTACTTATATAGAAATTTGATTTAGCAGTAGAAGGTGTAGTAATAATTCCTATATTTTTATAAGATAAAAATATCTTATCTTTAACTATTGGATCTATTACATTAAATATTAATATTTTATTATTAAATTTATTCGATATTATATCAAAAGCATTAGATGTAATTGTATTACAAGCAATTATTATTGCCTTACATTTTTTTTCATAAAGAAATGTTGTTATTTTAATTGCATTATTAACAATAAAATTTTTTGATTTATTACCATATGGCATATTAGCACTATCTCCAAAGTATATAAAATATTCGTTTGGCATTTGGTTTTGTATTTCTTTTGCTATTAAAAGACCACCTATACCAGAATCAAATATACCTATAGGATATTTATTCTTCATAGTTAATTTAGTTAATTTATTATTTAACTATAAATTTTTATTTAAATTTATTATTGTTAATCATTATTTTTTTATGTAAATATTTTTTTAATCTAGATGCTTTATTTAAATGTATTATATTTTTTTTAGATAATTTATCTATCATAGATATTACTTTTGGATAAAAACTTTTATCTTTATTAATCAATAATTTTTTTATAATAGTTCTTGTACTTTTATATAAATATTTATTTCTAATACGTTTAATATTATTTTGTCTTATTCTTTTTATTGATGATAAATGATTAGCCATATTCATAAATTTATGTAGCCCATAGGGGAATCGAACCCCTCTTTCCAGGATGAAAACCTGACGTCCTAACCAATAGACGAATGGGCCTAATAACAAATTAAATTTTTTTTATATTTAATACAAGTAATAAATATAATTTAATTATACGATTAATTAATCATACTTTATCATTATTCATAATTATAAAACCAATAGATTTTAAATCATTCCAAAAAGAAGGATACGATTTTTTTACGACATTTGGTTCTTTTATTTTTAAAATTGGAAAATTATTTAATAATGTAAAAGGGATAAATGACATAGCCATTCTATGATCTTGATAAGTATTTATTTCTATAGGATATTTAATATTTTTTTTTATAAAATCTTTTATTTCTAAATGTGATTTTGTAATATTTACAATTATTCCAAATTTATAAAGTTCATTTTGTAATGCTGCTAATCTATCTGTTTCTTTTATTTTTAAGGTTTCTAATCCATTTATATAACATTTTATTCCAATGGATGCGCAAGTTACAATTATAGTTTGTGCCAAATCTGGAGTTTTATTCAAGTTCAATTTAATAAATTTTTTTTGATAAAAATTATCTTTTTTTTTTAAAAAAATTTTATTTTTAATGAAAAATGTCAATATTCCAAAATATTTTTCATATAAATAAGATACTTCTTTGTCTCCTTGTAAGCTTTTATTAAAGTATGAACTTAACATAATATTACTTTTTTTTGAAACAGTTGCCATTGAATAATAATAAGAAGCAGAACTCCAGTCTGATTCTATATGAAAGACTTTTTTTCCTTTTTTTTTATAAGGAAAAATATGGATATATTTTTCTTTCCATATAATTTCAATTCCTGATAATGATAAAAGATCAAAAGTCATTTTTATATATGGAATTGACGTTATTTTATTTTCTAAAAAAATTTTTAATCCATTTTTAAATTTATTTGCAACTAACATTAATGAACTAATATATTGACTACTAACTTTTGCATTTACATAAATTTCTCCTCCTGAAATAGATTTACCAAAAATTTTTAATGGAGGATATCCAATTTTTTCTAAATAAATAATTTTAGCTCCTAATTTTTTTAGTGCATTAACAAGTATTGAAATAGGTCTTTGTTTCATTCTACTAGATCCTGTCAATATTGTTGTTTTATTTTCTTTTATTGCAAGATAAGAAGTTAAAAAACGCATTGCAGTTCCAGCATGATGGATATTAATAACATCATATTCATTTTTTAAACTATTTTCTAATACTTTAGTATCATCACAATTAGATAAATTTTCAATATTAATATTTTCTTTATATAAATATTTTATAATTAAAAGACGATTTGATATACTTTTAGATCCAGTTATAGATATAGACCCATTTAAACAATTTGTTTTTCTATAAATGTTAATATTATTAGACATATTATCTTAATTCTTTATTTTTATGATGTCTATTATAATCTCTATTAGTTTTTTCTATTAGTTTTTTATTAAATGATTTTTCTAAATCAATACCGGTTTGATTAGCCAAACATATTACAACAAATAATACATCTGATAGTTCTTTTCCAAGATCTTCATTTATTTCTTCATTTTTATTTGACTGTTCACCATAATTTCTTGCAATAATTCTAGATACTTCTCCAACTTCTTCAGACAATAATATAGTATTTGTTAATATATTAAAGTAACGAATACCATTTTTATGTATCCATTTATGAACAATTTTTTGTAGATTATTCATTTAATTTTCCTTTTTAATAAAATTTTTACTTTATCTATAATTGATTCACAATCAATTTTATATTTTTTCATTAATTCTATTGGTTTTCCACTTTCTCCAAAAGTATCATTAACTGCTATTAATTCTTGAGGAATATTACATTGTTTAGTAGTTATTATTCTTGCAATACTTTCTCCTAGCCCCCCCAAATAATTATGTTCTTCAGCAGTAAGAATACATTTTGTTTTATATATTGATTTTAATATTGTTTTTTCATCTATTGGTTTAATTGTATGTACATTAATTATTTCACATTCAATTCCTTCTTTTTCATATAAAAATTTGTATGCTTTTAATGATTCCCATACTAAATGTCCTGTACTAACAATAGTTACATCCTTACCTTTTTTTAAAATTATAGCTTTTCCTATATTGAAATCTTGATTTTTTTCTGTAAAATTTGTAACAGAAGGACGACCAAAACGTAAATATACTGGACCAAAAAATTTAGATATAGCTATAGTAGCTGCATATGTTTGATTATAATCACATGTATTTATTACAGTCATTCCAGGAAGCATTTTCATTAATCCAATATCTTCTAAACTTTGATGTGTTGCTCCATCTTCTCCTATAGTTAATCCAGAATGAGATGCACATATTTTTACATTTTTATAAGAATAAGCAATTGATTGACGTATTTGATCATATACACGAGATGTAGAAAAGTTAGCGAATGTCCCAGTAAATGGAATGTATTCTCCAATACTCAATCCTGCAGCTATACCTATCATATTAGCTTCTGCTATTCCAATCTGAAAAAATCTATCTGGAAATTTTTTACGAAATTTATCCATATACATAGATTTAGTTAAATCTGCACATAATACAACTATTTTACTATTTTGTTTTCCTATAAAAGCCAGTGCATCGCCAAATCCAGCTCTAGTTTCTTTTAATTCTTTCATTTTTAATATTAAATATTATTAATAATCACCTAAACTTTCTGGAAGCTGAATTAATGCTTTTGTTAATTCATTTTTATTAGGAGCCTTTCCATGCCATTCGTTTTTTCCAACCATAAAATCTACACCATAACCCATTTTAGTATGTAAAATAATTAATATAGGTTTTTCATTATTAGTTTTTTTTATTGCTTTTTTTAAAATATTAATAACACTTTTAACATCGTTTCCATTTTTTTCTTCTAAAACTTCCCAATTAAATGATCTAAATTTTTTATTTAAATCACCAAGAGGCAATACTTGATCAGTGCTACCATCTATTTGTTGCCTATTATAATCTATTGTTGCTATATAATTATCTATTTTTTTAGCTCCAGCATATAATACTGCTTCCCATATTTGACCTTCATTTAATTCTCCATCTCCATGTAAACTAAATACATTAGTATTTTTTTCATTATCTAATTTTTTTGAAATAGCTGCACCAATAGAGACAGACATACCTTGACCTAGAGATCCTGAAGAAATCCTTATTCCTGGTAATTTATCATGTACAGATGGATGCCCTTGTAAACGAGAATTTATCTTTCTAAAAGATGATAGTTCTGAAATAGGGAAAAAACCTGATCTAGCTAATATACTATAATAAACAGGAGAGATATGTCCATTTGACAAGAAAAAAATATCTTCTCCTTTTCCATTCATAATAAATTTTTTAGGGTTAAAATTCATTATTTCATTATATAAAGCTACAAAATATTCTGTTGAACTTAAAGATCCACCTGGATGTCCAGATTTTGCATTATTAACCATTCTTAGAATATCTCTTCTTACTTGATTACATAAATTTTTTAAATTACATATATTCATTGTTATCGTTCATTAATTTAATTTAATAAAATTAATATTATAAAATTTGTTTTTGTTATTATTAATAAAATACAAAAGTAATAATTATAATGAACATTATAAATAGAAAAGCAAGATTTCAATATTATTTATTAGATTTTTATATAGCAGGAATACAACTTTTTGGTGAGGAGGTAAAATCAATAAGAAATAGAAAAGTAAACATATCAGAGAGTTTCTGTCAAATTAAAAATCAAGAAATGTACATTATTAATCTTTATATTGAAAAATATAAGTTTGGATCAAATGATTATACAAAAAGAGAAAGAAAGCTATTATTAAAAAAAAGAGAATTAATAAAGATTAGTAAAAAATTGATAAATCCAAAAATCACAATTATTCCAGTTGAAATTTTTTTTAAAAAAAAAAGATTTGTTAAAATAAAAATATATATAGCAAAAGGTAAAAAAATGTATGATAAACGTAAAAGTAAAAAAAATAAAGAATTAATTGAAGAAATAAATCAATATTAGTTATATATTATTCCTTTTTATTTTTATATTTGTTTATATATAAAGAAATTTATAGTATGAAAAACGTAAGTATTTTTATTGTCGCTTTACTTGCATTTTTTTCTAATCTTTTTTCTCAAAATGAGAAAAATGATAAAAATGATAAAAATGAAAAAAAAAATTTTTCTATAAAATTAGGAACAAGCGATATCAACTTTTTTTCAGAAAAAAATCCTTTAGAAGGTTTTTTTTCTTCTGATAGAAATAGTATAGGTCCATCTTCTGGTATAGAACTAGGATATAATATAAATGATCATGTAGGATTATATCTAGACGGTACTATAGGATTAGTAAAAAACTACAGATGGAAAGTAGGAAATTCTCAATTTGTTAAATTGAGTAATGGAGTAAAAATACATGCATTACCTAATAATAAAATTGATCCTTACCTAAGATTAGGTGGAGGATATCATAGGTCTAATGCATATATAGAAAATGATTTGAAAATATCTGATAAACAATTATTCAGAACAAGTAAAGTAAATTTTCCACTTGTAGATGGAGGAGTCGGAGTTAATTTATGGATGCATCCTAATCTTGGTATAAATGTAAATAGCACTTATAATCATGTTTTTTCTAAACAATCAAGTAATTATCTAGATTTTTGGAAACATGATCTGGGATTAGTATTTCGTTTTAAAAATTTTTTAAATGGAAATAAAATTTCATATGAAGATAATGAAAAAGATCAAAAATCATCATCTGATGATGAAAAAGATTTAAAACAAAACAATTCAAAAAAAGAAGATTCAAAAAACTCTAATAAATCAGAAGATAAATCAACTAACGATGGAAAATTAGATTTAACAAAGAAACATTTGATTACAAATTTAAATAATGATTTATTATATGGATTAAAATTTAATAATAAAAATAAATCTAATTCAGATACAACAAAATCATCTTCAATACCTAATCAACAAAAACCTGAGAAATCTAATGAGAAACCTTCTATAAAAGAAAACAAAGAAAAAGATAAACCTTTAAATAATACAACAACAAAAACAAAAAATAAAAATACAGTAAACACAAATAGTTCAGTAAATAAAAACGTTAAAAATAAAACTAAAAAACATAAAAAAAATAAAACAGAAAAAAGAGGTAAAAATAACAAAAAGAGTAATAAAAATAGATCAAAAAATAATAGAAATAATAGAGGAAAACATTCTAATAAAAGACCTAATAAGAAAAGATCTAATACTAATAAAAATAGAAAATCTTTTTCAAGAAAGGTGTCTTATAAAGATGAATATAACATAATTAGTTATCCATGCCATATTTTTAAAATATGGAAGAAATTCCTCCCTATAAAAAAATCTTTTTTTTAAAAGATTTTAAAAGAATTATTTTTTTTTAAGAAAAAAATTAAATAAATAAATAAAAAAATCCCTTTTGTATCAATAGGGATTTTTTTTTGAAATAAATAAACTTATTTGATAAAGAATAATCATTGGTACTATAACTATAATAGTACTTATTATATCTCCAGGAGTAATAGCTGAAGCTATAATTAATTTTATTAAAAATGCATGTTTTTTATATTTATTTAAAAATTCATATGTAATTAAATTCATTTTAGTCAATAAAAAAATGAAAAGTGGAAATAAAAAAATTATACCCATTAATAGTACAGAATTTGTAATTAATGAAATATAATCAGATAAATCAAATATGTTTTTTGGTATATTACTTATTTTAAAAAAATATGAAAAATGTATTAAAAATGGACATAATATAAAATATCCAAAAAAAATTCCAGTAGAAAATAAAATTAGTATCATTAAAAAAATTTTTTTTGAATATTTTTTTTCTTTTTTAGAAAGAGCAGGACTCAAAAACCCCCAAAATTCATAAGATATATATGGAAAAGATAAGATTATTCCTCCAATGAAACTAGTCCATATATAAGTATTAAATTGACCAAATATTTTTCTATTTTGTATATATAAATCTTTTTCGAAAAATTGATTAGAATTATATTTTATAATATTTTTTGTAATATATTTTAATAAACGATAAGATATAAAATTCATTTTAGATGGACCAAATATTATTAAATCAAATACAATATGTTTATTAAACATAAAAAAAATCATAGAAATAATAATTACTATAATACAACGTATTATACGTGTTCTTAATTCTTCAATATGTTTCCAAAATGGAATTTTTATTTGTTTATTCATATTATTTTTTTAATTTAAAACAATAAAAACATGAAATGTGGAATTATAGGATTACCAAACATTGGTAAATCAACATTATTTAATATCGTATCTAATTCTAGAGTTTTATCAAAAAATTTTCCTTTTTGTACTATAAATCCTAATCATGGAATAATAAAAATTTTAGATAAAAGATCGATTGAGTTAGGAAAAATTATAAATCCTATAAAAATTACTCCATCTGAGATCAAAATAGTAGATATTGCTGGATTAATAAAAGGTTCTCACAAAGGGGAAGGTTTAGGAAATAAATTTTTATCTCATATCCGTGAAACAAACGCAATTATTCATATGATACGTTGTTTTAATGATGAAAGTATTTCTCATATAGAAGGAAGTGTTGACCCAATTAGAGATAAAGAAATTATTGATACTGAATTACAAATGAAAGATTTAGAATCTATAGAAAAAAAAATAAATCAAATTTCTCGTTTAAATAATAATAAAAAAGATTTATTTTTTTTAAAAAAAATTTTAAATTTTTTGATAGAAGGAAATAACATAAGAATGTTACCATTAAAAAATTATGAAAAAAAATATTTAAAAAATCTAAATTTGCTAACTATAAAACCTATTTTATATATTTGTAATACAAATGGTTTAAATGAAAATTTAAAAATAAAACAATTAAAAAAAATAATTAAAAAGGAATCATCATCTATTTTATTTATTTCTTTAAAAAAAAAAGAACTTTTTGATTTTGACAATTTTTTAAATGAAATTATTTCTTTACTTAACTTAAAAACATTTTTTACAGTAGGAAAAAAGGAAATCCGATCATGGAATATTCCTATATCATTTACCGCACACGAAGCATCATCTGTTATTCATACGGATTTCCAAAAAGGATTTATAAAAGCAGAAATTATAAGTTATAATGATTATATTAAATATAAATCTGAATCTAATTTGAAAAAAATGGGAAAAATTTTTTTATCTGGAAAAGATTATATAATAAATGATGGTGATATTATTACTTTTAGATTTAATATTAGTAAAAAAATTCTTTATAATTATTATTAATTGATTTTAATGTTTCAAACATTAGCATTATAGATTTTTTTATATCATATTTATTAACCATTTCTACTGAAGTGTGCATATATTTTAGTGGGACAGATATTAAGGAACATAAAACTCCATTATTAGAATATGCAAAAGAATCTGTATCTGTTCCTGTTCCATAACTAGATACTAAGCGTTGAAATTTCATTTTATTATCTATCGCTGTATTTATAAGTAATTCTCTAATTTTTTTGTGTATCGATGGGGCATATGTTATTACTGGACCAAATCCACACTTTATATCTCCTTGTATTTTTTTATCTATCATAGGAGTAGATGTATCATGTGTAACATCTGTTATAATAGCTATATTTGGTTTTATATTATTTGCAATCATTTTAGCCCCCCTTAATCCTACTTCTTCTTGTACTGAATTCACTACATATAATCCATATTTTAAATCTATATTATTTTTAACTATCATTTTTACTACTTCTGCTATTATAAATCCACCTATTTTATTATCTAAAGCTTTAGATACAATAAATTTATCATTCATAATAAAAAATTTGTTAGGATATGAAATTAGACAACCAACGTCTATTCCTAGATTTTTAACTTCTTTTTTATCTGAAGCACCAACGTCTATAAATATATTTTTTATATTAGGAGATCTTTCTTCTGAAGATCTTCTAGTATGAATTGCTGGCCATCCAAAAACTCCATATATTGGTCCATTATTAGTATGAATCAAAACTACTTTTGATGGAGTAATTTGATGATCAATTCCTCCATTACGAGATACATATATTAATCCATTATCAGTTATATAATTTACATACCATGATATTTCATCAACATGAGCCTCAATTACTAATTTTTTTGATGAATTAGGATTTATAATTCCTACAGCTGTTCCATATAGATCTGTATATACTTTTTCAACATTAGGTTTTATATAATCTATCCAAATTTTTTGTCCTACACTTTCATCTCCAGTTGGAGAAAAATTATTTAAATATTTTTCTAAAAATTTAATAGAATTGTTGTTCAACATAAATTATTATTTGTTTAATGTTTAATTAATAAAAAAATAATCCTTTAAAAACAAATTTTACAGGACCAGTTAAGTAAATATTTTCATATATATTATTTCTTTTCTCAAAAGAGACTAATAATTTACCACCCAAAGTAATAACTTCTATATTATTTTTTTTACTTATTTTTTTTGTTTCTACAGAAGCAATAACTGAAGCAACTACTCCAGTACCACAAGATAAAGTTTCATTTTCAATACCTCTTTCATAAGTTCTTACATATAAATAATTCTTATATATTTTTACAAAATTAACATTTGTTCCATATTTATAAGAAGATCTAATCCTTTTTCCTTCCTTATATATATTTATATGTTCTTCTTTATTTAAAAAAACGATATGATGAGGAGATCCTGTAAATAAAAAAACATACTTTGGAAATATTTTTATATTTTTATTATTTATAGAAATAATATTGATAGAAATGATGTTATTATTTTTTTTATGTATTAATCCTTTATGAACTCCGTCAATAGTTTTAAAAATTACTTTATTAGAATTAGTAATTCCTAGCATATTAGAAAAGTATACAGCACATCTACCTCCATTTCCACACATAGTGCTTTCTATACCATTAGAGTTATAATATTTCATATAAAAATTATATTTAGAATCTTTATATTTTTTAATTAATATTAATCCATCAGATCCAATTCCAGTACGTCTATTACATAATTTTTTTAAAAATTTTGTATTTTCATTTATTTTATAATTATCATCATTTATGATAATAAAATCGTTTCCTGTTCCATGAAATTTAAAAAAATTAATCTTCATTAATAAAAAATTTACTTAATAAATTTAATTATTATTAATCAAATGTTAAAATTGAATTGTATTATTGCTTTGTATTATTTTTATTTTTTTAATTTTACAGACTATTATGAATAGAATAATTTTTTATATTATATTAACTAGTTTTATTAGTTCAATGATAAGTATTGCAGCGTATAAAAAATATATTGAAAAGGAATCTATTATATTTCCTTATAATACTTCATCTTATTCATCTAATAGTAAATCTAGACGATCATTATTAGTTAATAATGAATATAACAATAACTTTAGTAAAGTTGTAGATAAAACTATACATGCAGTTGTAAATATAAAAAATTTTCCTAAAAATAACGTAGATAATTATAGTTTTGATCCATTTGAATTTTTTTTTGGATTTCCTGATAATGAATTTAATAAAAATAATGAAAATAAATTTCAAGAAAATGATAAAATACCAATATATCATGGATCAGGCGTAATAATATCTTCTGATGGATATATAGTAACTAATCATCATGTTATAAAAAATTCATACAAAATTGAAGTAACACTTAATGATCAAAGAGTTTATACAGCTAAATTAATAGGTACTGATCCTAGTACAGATGTAGCTCTATTAAAAATAGACGAAAAAAATCTTCCATTTATATATTTTTCTGACTCTGATAAAGTTAAAGTAGGAGAATGGGTGTTAGCAATAGGAAATCCATTTGATTTAAATTCAACAGTTACAGCTGGTATAATTAGTGCAAAAAATAGAAATTTGGGGATTTTAAGAGAAGAAAGTAGATCAGCAATAGAATCTTTTTTTCAAACAGATGCTGCTGTAAATCCAGGAAATAGTGGAGGAGCTTTATTAAATACTAATGGTGAATTAATTGGAATTAATACAGCTATTTCTTCTTCTTCAGGAAATTTTATAGGTTATAGTTTTGCTTCGCCTTCTAATTTAGTATTAAAGGTCGTTCAAGATATAAAAAAATATGGTAAAGTAAAAAGAGCTTTTTTAGGTATTAAAGGTATGGATTTATCAAAAATAGAATTATTAAGATATTTTAATAAAAAAAATAATACAAATATTAAACCACAACCTGGATTCTTAGTTGGAGAAGTTTTTTATGGAGGTAGTGCGTATGAAGCCGGAATTAAAAAGGGAGATGTAATAAAAAGTATAAATAACAATAGTATTAGAAATGTTTCAGATCTATCATTTATAATAGGAGTAAAAAGACCTGGAGAAAGGATAAAAATTATTGTATTACGTAATGGTACATTAATAAGTTTTAATGTTTTATTAAAAAATATTTATGGAAAAAATGAGATAATAAATAAAAATAAAGTTAAACATAAATCAAGTTTACTAAATTCATGGAAATCATTAGTTGAAAAATATCAAAAATACTTTAACATAATTGTTTTTATTCATTATTTCTTTTGTAATAAATAAATATTGTAAAAATAAAAGTTATTAAATTTGGTATCCATATGAAATATGATGAAATATAATTTTTTAATGAAAGTATATTTATAATTTCCATTAAAAATATATAAGAAAATATAATAATAATTCCAATAATCATATTATTTCCTAAATTATTTTTTCTATTTGAAGAAATAGATAATCCCAATATTGTGAATATTAATATAGAAAAAGGTAAAATTATTCTTTTATGATATTCATTTAAATAAATATTTTTATCGTTTTTATTTTTTTTTATAATTTTATTTAATTCAGTAATACTCATATTTTCAGAAAAATAAACATCAGGACTTAATTCATCAGGACTTGATGATATTTTTAATATTTTATACAATCCCTCTTTAAACAAATCATAATTTTTTTTAAAAAAAATTTCTTTATAATTATATACTATGTAATGTTTTTTTTTTTTAGACCAAAAAATATATTTTGATTTTAATAAGTATATTAATTTTTCGTTATAAAATATTTCATATACACATCCATTTCCTATATTATTAGCCTTAGAAAAATTTTTTACAAATAAATATCTGTTTTTATCGATTTTAGCAGTTAAATATTTATTATTTCCATATAATTTTTTATTATAATTTATTAAATATTGATAGTGAAATTTATTTTTTTTTTTATTTGTTATTGGAAGTACATAATAGTTTATTAGTAAACTAATTAATCCTATTACTGATGCAAATATTAAATAAATAATAGCTAATCTATTAAAACTAATTCCGTTAGATAATATAGTTGTTATTTCTGAACGTTTTGTTATTTTAGATGTAAAAAATATGACAGATAGAAAAAAAGATATTGAGGAAAATGTATTAATTAACCATATAGACCAAAATGGGTAATAATAAATTAACGCTTCTTTTATAGAAGAATTATTATTTTCTAATTTATGTATTCTTTGCGTAAGATCCATTATAATACATATTATTTGAATTGAAATTGTAAAAAAAATAAAATATTTTATAAAATTTTTAATTAAATAGCGATCTAATATTTTCATAAATTTTTATAATCTATTTTTTAAAAATGGAATAATATTTTTTTTCCATACATCAAAATCATTATTCATGATATGAAATCTAGCCTTATTTAATAAATTTTTATAAAAAAATAAATTATGTGTAGAAGCTATTTCTTTACCTATATTTTCATTATTTAAAAATAAATGTCTTAAATAAGATTTACTATAAAATTTATCTACATAATGATTTCCAAATTTATCTATACAAGAATAATCATATTTCCATTTTTTATTTTTAATATTAATAATTCCATTCCAAGTAAATAACATACCATGACGAGCATTTCTTGTAGGTATAACACAGTCGAACATATCTATTCCAAGAGAAATATATTCTAATATATCTGATGGATTACCAACTCCCATTAAATATCTAGGTTTTTTATATGGTAATTTATCAGTTAATAAATTTATTATATTATATGTTTCTTCTTTTTTTTCTCCTAAACTTAAACCACCTATAGCAAAACCTTCTGGTTCTATTTCAGAATTATATATTTCATCAACAAAATTTTCTCTTAATTTTGGATATATACTACCTTGTATTACAGGAAAAAATGTTTGTTTATTATTATATAATTCTGGATTTTTTTTTAAAAAAAAAAACATTTATTCATCCATAACAATGTTCTTTTCATAGAAATTTTAGCAGTATTAAAATCACATGGAAAATCTGGACAATCATCAAATGACATTATAATATCTCCACCTATAAAACGTTGAATTTTCATAGATTTTTCTGGAGAAAAAAAATGTATTGATCCATCTATAATAGATTTAAATATTACTCCTTCATCAGTTATTTTATTAAATTTTTTCATAGAAAAAATTTGATAACCACCACTGTCTGTTAGTATAGATTTTTTCCAATTCATAAAAGAATGTATTCCTCCAGATTTATATAAAATTTTTAATCCTGGATTAAAATATAAATGAAATGCATTTCCTAGAATAATATCAGACATATTATATAATTCTTTAACATTAACTGATTTAACATATCCTTTTGTAGCTACAGGCATAAAAAATGGTGTATTAATTTCTCCATGATCTGTTTGTAATAAACCTACCCTTGCTTTAGATAATTTATTTTTTTTTACTAAAAAAAATTTCATAACATATTATATTTGTTTAATTATAATAAAAATAATTTATGAAAAATTAAAATAATTATGATTAGTAAAAAACAATACCATATACCAGTTTTATTAGAAGAAAGTATAAATAATCTTATTACAGATAAAAATGGAATTTATGTAGACGCTACTTATGGATTAGGAGGACATTCGTATTCAATTTTAAAAAAATTAGAAAAAAAATCTATATTAATAGCAATTGATCAAGATAAAGATTCTATAAAAAAAAATTTTATTATAGATAAACGTTTTTATCTATTTCACAATAATTTTATTAATATAAAAGATATTTTAAATTTATTTTCTTTGAAAAAAATATCTGGGATGATAGTTGATCTTGGACTGTCTTCTTTTCAAATAGAAAATTTATCAAAAGGTTTTTCTATTAAAGAAAACTGTATATTAGATATGAGAATGAATCAAGAATCCAATAGTTTTAATGCAAAAAATGTTATTAATGAATATTCAGAGGAAAAATTATGTTCTATTTTAAAAGAATATGGAGATTTTAAAAACGCGAAAAAAATTGTAAAAAAAATATTGGATAAACGTATAACTAAAGAAATTAACACCAGTTATGATTTAAAAAATATTTTTCTAATAAAAGGATCTTTTAAAAAAAGAAAAAGATTTTTTTCAAGATTGTTTCAATCCATACGAATAGAGGTTAATAATGAAATTTCTATGTTAAAAAAATTATTATATATTTCACATGAATTAATTTTATCAGGAGGTAGATTAGTTATAATTTCATATCATTCTATTGAAGATAGAATAGTAAAAAATTTTTTAAAAAAAGGTATTTTTTTAAGAAAAAAAATTAACTATAAACCATTTAAAATAATAAATAAAAAAGTAATAAAACCTACAGTTAATGAATTAAAAAGTAATTCTAGATCTAGAAGTGCAAAATTAAGAGTTGCAGAAAGATTATGATTTTTTTTATAAAAAAAACTGTAAAAAAATATATTTTATATATTTTAAAAGGTACATTCTTGGTTGAAAAAGATTCGTATCATATTTGGAATTTAATAATATTTTTTGTTATTATATCTTTAATTATTATTACTAGTTCACATATAATGGATCATAATATAAAAATAATTTCAAAATTATATAAAGAAATTAAAAAATTAGAATTTTATGAAAAAAATAATTTATTAATTTGTTTCATATGAAAGAAAGATATTTATTATTATATAAATCTTACTTAATTAGTTTATTATTTGTATTTATTTATATATTAATTATTTATAATATAATTAATATTCAAAATAATTCAGAAAAATATAAAAAACATGTTATAAAAAGAATAAATGATTTTAAATCATTTCGTTCTTCCTTAAAATAATTATAATATGAAAAAAATATTAAAATCTGTTTTAAAAGGGGTAAATATATTAAAAATAATAGGTGATACTGAATATAGTTATGGTAAATTAATAAATGGAATATATATAAATTCTAAAAACGTAAAATATAATACCATATTTGTTGCAAATAAAGGAATCAATACAAATGGTAACTTTTTCATAGAAGAAGCTATTTGTAATGGTGCTAATGTTATTATTTGTGAAAAACCACCAGTTTTTATACATAAAAACATAACGTATATAATTGTTAATGATTCTACAGAAGCTTTAGGAATTATATCGTCTAATTACTATAATAATCCAACAAATAAAATAAATTTAATAGGTATTACTGGAACAAATGGAAAAACTACTGTGGCAGTTATATTACATAAATTATTTTCTTTTTTAGGAGAAAAAAATGTACTTATATCTACTATAGGTATTAGAATATTGTCTAATGAATATTCTACTGAATATACAACTCCTAATATTATTGATATTAATAAATATTTATATTTATCAATTAAAAAAGGATGTAAATACGCATTTATGGAAGTAAGTTCACATGGAATTCATCAAAAAAGAATTTTTGGATTATTTTTTAAAGGTGCAGTTTTTACAAATATAACTCATGATCATTTAGATTATCATAAATCATTTAATAATTATTTGTCAATAAAAAAAAATTTTTTTAATAAATTATCAAAAAAATCTTTTTCAATAATTAATATTGATGATAAAAACTATTCAAAAATAATAAAAGACAGTATTAATAAAATTTATTTTTATGGAATTAAAAATAAAAATTCAGATTTTAAACTAAAAATATTAAATAAATCTTTTGATGGAACTAAGATTATTATTGATAATAATAAAATAAATATTAATTTGATTGGTACATTCAATGCGTATAATATTTTAGCAAGTTATGCAACTTCAGTTTTATTAGGAATAGATAAAAAAATTATTTTAAAAAACTTAAGTTTATTAAATCCTATAGTTGGAAGATTTGATCAGTATATATCTAAATGTGGAAAACGTATAATAATTGATTATGCACATAATCCAAATGGATTGAAAAATATCATAGATTCTGTAAGAGAAATAATAAAAAATATTAATACTAATTTAATATGCGTAATAGGATGTGGAGGTAATAGAGATGTTACAAAACGATCTAAAATGGGGAAAATTATATATGAAAAATGTGATATATCTATTTTTACATCAGATAATCCAAGAATAGAAAATCCATCAAATATAATAATGGATATGAAAAAACTTATTTCTAATAAACATAAAAAATCTTCTATTATTACTATTATTAATAGAAAAAAAGCAATTAATAACGCAATTAAATTATCAAATAAAGGAGATATTATTTTAATAATGGGAAAAGGACATGAGAATTATCAAGAAATAAAAGGAATACGTTATCCATTTAATGATATGGATATTGTAAAAAATTTTTTTAGAAAGAAAAATGATTATTAATAATATTTTTTTTAGATCTTTGATATCTGTTATTACATCTTTTTTTTTATCATATTATTTATATAAACGTATTATAATTTGGAATAAAAAAAATAATTATATAACAGAGAGTATACGAAATTTAGGTATTAAGGGAGAAAAAAAAAAGGTAGGAATACCTACAATGGGTGGATTAGTTTTAATATTTTCTACACTAATTTCTACATTGTTATATTCTTCTATTAATAATATTTATGTTATAATATTAATTATAACAACAATATTAATGGGAATTCTTGGATTTATAGATGATTTTATTAAAATAAGGTATAATAAAAGTGGACTTAGTATTTTAAAAAAAATATTGGGACAAATAGTTATTAGTACTTTTATTGGATTAATTATATGTTTTAATAATTTTGATTCTTCATACAAAAAACATAATAAATATGAATTTAATACTACAATACCAAAATTTTTAGAATTTTTTTTAAAAAAAGAAAATAAAAATGAATTCAGTTATTCAGAATTTATTAGTAAAAAATTTTATAAATATACATGGATAATTTTTTTATTAATTGCTGTATTAATAATAATTTTTATATCTAATGGATCTAATATAACAGATGGAATAGATGGATTAACTGCTGGAACTTCATTAATAATATTTTTTACATTAATTTTGTTTTCTATTATATCAAGTAATAAAAATTACTCTTATAATTTAAATTGTATGTATATTCCACATATAGAAGAAACAATTATATTTTCTATTTCTATGATTGGATCTTTAATAGGATTTTTATGGTATAATTCTTATCCAGCACAAATTTTTATGGGAGATACTGGAAGTCTTACTATAGGTGCTAATATTTCGGTTCTATTAATTATCAATAAAATTGAATTTATATTCCCAATTATATGTGGTATTTTTTTTATTGAAAATATGTCTGTAATAATACAAATTTTATATTTTAAATATACTAAAATAAGATATAATGTTAAAAAAAAAATATTTTTAATATCTCCAATACATCATCATTTTCAAAAATTAGGTTGTCATGAAAATAAAATATGTATACGTTTTATTATTGTACAGATAATTTTATCTATTATATCATTTATTTTAATTTTAAAATGAAAAAATATACAATAATATTAGGTGGTGGAGAAAGTGGAGTAGGAGCGGCTTTATTAGCTAAAAAAAATAATTTAAAAATATTTGTATCAGATTATGGAACCATAAATAATAAATATAGGAAGATATTAATAGATAATGATATTCCATTTGAAGAAAATGGACATTCAGAAAATTTTATTTTAAATAAATCTATTCAAATTATTAAAAGTCCTGGTATTTATAGAAATAATGATTTTATTAAAAAAATTTATTCAATGAATATACCAATATTGTCTGAATTAGATTTTGGTATGAAATATATAAAAAATTATAATTACTTAATAAGTATTACTGGAAGTAATGGTAAAACTACAACTAGTTATACTATATATAATATTCTTAATAAGAATAAATTTAACGTAGGATTAGCTGGAAATATAGGATTTAGTTTTTCTAGAAGAATTATAGAGAAAAAAGATATTTACGTATTGGAAATTAGTAGCTTTCAATTAGATGATTCTTATAACTTCCATACAAATATAGCGGTATTATTAAATATCACAAATGATCATTTAGACAGATATGAAAATAATATAGAAAGATATATTTCATCTAAATTTAGATTAATTAACAATCAAACAATAAGAGATATTTTTATTTATAATTATGATGATCCTATGATTAGAATAGGATTAGATAAATTTAAAATACAATCTAATTGTATTCCTTTTTCTGCAAAAAAAAAATTAAAATTTGGATTTTACTTAGAAAATAATATTCTATTTTATAGAAAAAAGAATAAAATTAATAAGATATTTGATATTAATTTTATACATGGATTATATAATATATATAATATTATTTCTATAGTAATTATAGCAAAATTATTAAATATTAATAATAATATATTAAATTTAGTGTTGAAAAACGTTCCAACTTTAAAACATAGATTGGAAAAAATTAATTATATAATAAATGGAGTAAATTTTATTAACGATTCAAAAGCAACAAATGTTGATTCTGCACTTTTTGCATTAAAAAAAATAAAAAGTCCTATTATTTGGATAGTAGGAGGTAAAGATAAGGGTAATAATTATGAAAAATTAATACCTATAGTTAAAAAAAAGGTAAAAGCTATAATATGTTTAGGTTTAGATAATATTAAAATTATAAATGTATTTAAAAATTTTGTTAATATTATATTAGATACAAAAAGCATGAAAAAAGCTGTATATATGTCTTATTATATATCTAAACCTGGGGACAATATATTATTATCTCCTTCTTGTTCTAGTTTTGATCTTTTTGATAATTATATAAAAAGAGGAAACGAATTTAAAAAAGAAGTTAAAAATCTTTTTTACAATAAAAAAAATGAAAGTAATAAATATTTTTATTAGTAATTATTTAAAAGGAGACAAATATTTGTGGGCTTTCATCTCTTTATTAACTATATTTTCTTTTTTACCAGTTTATTCTGCAAGTAGTGGTTGGGCTATAAGGCATTATAATGGAGCTTTTACAATATTTTATTGTCTATTAAAACATATACTATTCCTATTAGTAGGATATTGTATTATTTTTTTTACACAATTTATTAGTTATAAATACTTTTATAAAATATCTATATTATTAATTTTTATATCATTTATTTTACTAGTTATAACAGTTCTTCAGGATAATAAATTAAATGGTGTTAATGCATCTAGATGGTTACATATACCAATTATTAGTATATCATTTCAAACTTCTAGTATAGGAAGTTTATCAGTATTTATTTATACTGCTAGATATTTGTCTAAATATAAAAAAATAAAATTTAATTTTATAAATTTTTTTATAAAATTTTTATTTCCAGTATTTATAATAACTGGATTAATATTTCCTTCTAATGGATCTACTGCAGTTATTATTTTTATTTCTATTTTAATTATAATTTTTATAAGTGGCCCTCCAATTTTAAATTTTATTACATTTTTTTTATTAGGAATATTTTTATCTACTACGTATATTTTTTTTGTTACAAAATATTTTAATAAAAACTCTGAAAATAGAGTACTTACTTGGAAAAATAGAATAGAAAAATTTTTAAAAAATGAAGATAGTTATCAAATGATACAATCTAAAACTGCAATTATTATTGGAAATAAATTTGGCCTAGGACCTGGAAAAAGTATAGTTAAAAATTTTCTTCCACTTTCTTATTCAGATTTTATATATGCTATAATTATAGAAGAATATGGATTATTTGGTGGAATAATTCTATTATTTATATACTTACTTATATTATTTAGAATTATTGTAATAGCAACTAAAGTACAAAATTATTTTTGTACACTATTAGTATTTTCTATTGGATTTCCTATTATTATACAATCACTTATTAACATGGGAATTACAGTAGGAATTTTTCCTATAACTGGACAAACGTTGCCGTTAATTAGTGCAGGAGGTTCTTCTATATGGATTACATTTTTTAGTTTTGGTATTATATTAAGCGTTAGTAAAACTATATATGAAAAATCTTAATAAAATAAATCCAAAAATTATTATTGGATGTGGAGGCACTGGTGGACATATTTATACAGGATTAGCTATTGCAAATGGGATAAAAAGTAAAATTCCAAAATCTAATATATTATTTATAGGATCTGAAAATAATATGGAAATGAAAGAAATTCCTAAATATGGATTTAAAATTAAAGGAATTAGTTTATCTGGCGGTAGGAATAAACTTGTTTCTATATATTCAGGATTTATTCTATTATACCAATTAATACATAGTTTTATTTCAATAAAAAAAGTTATTAAAGAATTTTCTCCAAATATAGTAATTGGAACAGGTGGTTACGTAAGTTTTCCTACTTTATGTGTAGCAAAAAATAATAACATTCCTATTCTTATTCAAGAACAAAATTCTATTCCAGGAATTACTAATAGAATATTTTCTCGTTATGCAAAAAAAATATGTATTGCTTATGATAAATCAAAAAAATTTTTTCCTAAAAGAAAAACTATAGTAACAGGAAATCCAATTAGATCAGGTATTTTTAATTTACCTAGTAAAAAAATAGCATGTAAAAGATTAGGATTAAAAAAAGATAAACCAATTATTCTTTCTTTGGGAGGTAGCCATGGATCTAGCAATATAAATAATGTTTGGATAAATGGAGGATTAACTAAATTAATTCATTTGGATATTCAATTAATTTGGCAAATTGGTAATTATAATATTAATATAGAAAAAAATGGAATATTAAATCATCCTAACTTTATTATAAAAAAATTTATTGAAAATATATCTTATTGTTATTCTGCAGCAGATATTATTGTTTCTAGAGCTGGTGCATTAACAATATCAGAAATATGTGTAATAGGAAAACCTTATATACTTATTCCTCTTTCTAATTCTACAGACAACCATCAAAATGAGAATGCTAAAATATTAGAAAAAAAACAAGCTGCATTAATTGTTAATGATTCAGAAATAGAGTCTAAATTAATAGATTCAATTATTAAGCTTATGAATAATATTAATATGAAAAAAAAATTAATAAAAAATATGTTATCATTAAGTAAACCTTTCGCAACTAATGATATTATTAAAGAAATTTTACAAATTATATTATGTTAAACAATATAAATTTTTTTTATTTTTTAGGAATAGGGGGAATAGGTATGAGTTCTTTGGCTAGATATTTTCATTATATGGGAAAAACTGTTCATGGTCATGATAAAAATTATACTCCTTTAACAAAGAATTTAGAAAATGAAGGAATAACTATTAATTACAGTGAGAACGTTAAACTAATTCCATCTTGGATATATTCTAAACAGTGTTTAATAATTTATACTCCTGCTATACCAGATAATAATAAACAATGGATTTTTTTAAAAAAAAATGTTAAAAATATAAAAAAAAGATCTCAAGTATTATCTTTAATTACAAAAAATAAGTTTTGTATAGCTATAGGTGGAACACATGGTAAAACTACTACATGTAGTTTATTATCACATATTTTATATAGTGATGGAATAAAAATTACTTCTTTTTTAGGAGGAATATCTAAAAATTATAAGTCTAATTTTATTTCAAATGGAAAAGAACTATTCTTAGTAGAAGCCGATGAATTTGATCGTTCTTTTTTATATTTATCTCCTAATATAGCTTGTATTACATCATTAGATCAAGATCATGTAGATATATATCCTAAAAAAGATATTTTAATAAATGCTTATGTAAATTTTTCTAAAAAAGTAAAAAAACCATATAAAAAAATCTTTTTGTGTAAAGAAGATTCTTTTTTATATAAAAAATTTTTTTTAGAAAAAAATATTATTTATTATTCAACAATTTACAAAGAAGATTATTATTCTGATAATATAGTTATAAAAAATAATGTATGGTATTTTGATTTTCATACTCCTAAAGGAATTTGGAAATCTATAAAATCACCTATACCAGGAATTCATAATTTAAAAAACATAACTGCAGCTTTATCTATCGCTGATTATTTAAATATTAATCAATATAAAATAAGAAAATATTTATATTTATTTAAAGGAATTGAAAGAAGATATTCCATTCATTATAACAAAAATGATAAGATATACATAGATGATTATGCTCATCATCCAACAGAAATTAATGTTTTAATCAAAACTGTTAAACAATGTTTTCCTAAAAAAAAAATATTAGGTATTTTTCAGCCACATTTATTTAGTAGAACTAAATTTTTTGAAAATTCTTTTGCAAAAAGTTTAGAAAAATTAGATTTTCTAATATTATTAGATATTTATCCTGCTAGAGAATGTTATAAATTAGAATATAATATAAATTCTAATATTTTATTACAAAAAGTAAATATTGAAAATAAATTAGTTTCTAATTTAGAAAATGTTATGTTTATAATAAAAGAAAAAAAATTTGATTTTGACATTATAATTACAATAGGAGCAGGAAACATAGAAAATTTAGTTAATCCAATAAAAAAATGGTTGAAAAAAGAATATGGAGATAAAAATTATTAATTATTTGTATTTATTATTAATTATTTGATATAAATATATTTTTCATATAATGTATAAATGATTTAATAAAATTATTTAATTTTATTTAAAATTTTTTAATGTTAGTAAAAAAATAATATAATTTTATGGAATATCAAGATATAGCTATAGGTCTGGATGTAGGTACTACAAAGATTGTAGCTATGGTCGGAAGAAGAAATGAGTATAATAAAATTGAAATTTTAGGTATAGGAAGATCTAAAAGTATTGGAGTACATAGAGGTGTTGTAAATAATATAACTCAAACTATTGACGCTATTAGAGAAGCTGTTTCTGAAGCAGAACATAGTTCTGGATTGAAAATAAAAGAAGTTATTGTAGGTATAGCTGGACAGCATATTAGAAGTTTACAACACAATGATTATATTACAAGATTAGATTTTGAAAATGTTATTAATCAAGAAGATATACAACAATTGATAGATCAAGTTCATAAATTAGTAATGTTACCAGGAGAAGAAATTATTCATGTTCTTCCACAAGAATATAAAGTAGATAGTCAATCAGAAATAGGAGAACCTATTGGAATGTATGGAAGTCGTTTAGAAGCAAATTTTCATGTAGTTGTTGGACAAATATCTTCAATTAGAAATATTGGAAGATGTGTTAAAGCTGCTGGATTAAATTTATCTGGAATGACTTTAGAACCTATAGCTTCTGCAGAAGCAGTTTTAAGCAAAGAAGAAAGAGAAGCTGGAGTAGCTTTAGTTGATATAGGAGGTGGAACTACAGACATAGCTATATTTAAAGATAATATTATTCGACATACAGCTGTTATTCCTTTCGGAGGAAACGTAATTACTGAAAATATAAAAACAGATTGTTTAATTATTGAAAGACAAGCAGAATTATTAAAAATAAAATTTGGTTCAGCTTGGCCAGGTGAAAATAAAGAAACTGAAATTGTTTGTATACCAGGATTAAGAGGTAGAGATCCAAAAGAAATTTCTTTAAAACATCTTTCTAAAATTATTCATACAAGAGTTTGTGAAATTTTGGAACATGTTAATATAGAAATTAATAATTATGGTAATGAAGAACAAAAAAAGAGATTAATTGCCGGATTAGTAATGACAGGTGGAGGATCTCAATTAAAACATATAAGACCTTTAACTGAGTATATTACTGGAATGGATGTTCGTGTTGGATATTCTAATGAACATATAGCAGGAGGAGATAATGGATTTATAAGTAATCCTGAATATGCAACATCAATAGGATTAGTTGTTAAAGGTTTGGATGATAAGAAAAAATATTTATGTACATCAGATATATTATATAATCTAGATTATAAAAAAAATTCAGAATTATTTTCTACAAAATTTTATAATAAAAAGAAATCACATGGATATAAAGAAAAATTTAATAGTTCTATAAAAAAAAATAAAAAATCCAAATCTTTTTTAGAAATTTGGGCAGATAAATTCCGTCAAATATTGAATGACACAGAATAAAAAATAATGAAAAAAGAAGATTTAAAAATACAAAAAAAAGAAAAAATTAAATTATCAAATAATCGTACTGCATCAATTAAGGTAATAGGAGTAGGAGGTGGAGGAAGTAATGCATTGAGTTATATGTTTGAACAAGGAATTAATGGTGTAGATTTTATTGCATGTAATACAGATGCTCAAGCTTTAAACAATAATCCAGTTCCTACTAAAATACAACTAGGTGCATCTATAACTGAAGGTCTTGGTGCAGGAGCAGATCCAGAAGTAGGAGAAAAAGCAGCATTAGAAAGCTTAGAAGAAATAAAAAGTGTATTGGATTCAAATACAAAAATGACATTTATTACTGCAGGAATGGGGGGTGGAACAGGAACTGGTGCTGCACCTGTAATTGCAGGTATTTCTAAAGAAAAAGGAATCCTTACTGTAGGAATAGTTACTATACCATTTCATTTTGAAGGAAAAATGAGATTAAAACAAGCTCAAAAAGGAATAGAGTCTCTAAGAAAAAATGTAGATTCATTAATTGTTATTAATAACGATAAACTAAGAGAATTATATGGTAATTTAGGATTTAAGGCAGGCTTTGCAAAAGCAGATGAAGTTTTAACTACTGCAGCTAAAGGTATTGCAGAAGTTATTACTCATCATTATAAACAAAATATAGATTTGAGAGATACTAGAACAGTATTAAAAGAAAGCGGAACTGCTGTTATGGGGTCTTCTGTTTCTGTAGGAGAAAATAGAGCTAAAGAAGCAGTTATTCAAGCATTAGATTCTCCATTATTGAATGATAATAAAATAACTGGAGCTAAAAATGTTCTTCTATTAATTGTCTCTGGTAGGATTGAAATTACTATAGATGAGATTGGAATTATTAGCGATTATATCCAGTCAGAAGCAGGAAATAATGCAAATATTATAATGGGAATAGGTGAAGATGATAAATTAGAAGAAAGTATTTCTGTAACAATAGTAGCAACTGGCTTTCCAACAGAAATACAACGTGCTATTAATCATGAAGAAAAAAAAATATTTCATAGATTAGAAGAACCATATGATAAAAAATTACCTAATAAAGATGAAATACATTTATTGCAAAAAAATCCTTTTTTTTCAATAAAAAAAAAATTTTCAAAAAACTTAGATAATTTAAATGAATTAAATAATGATAAAAATAAAATTTCATTAAATAAAAATATTTTTGATGAATCAATAAATTTAAAATCTAATTCTTTTAATATAAGTAGTAAAAATAAAAAACAAAATTTTCATTATTTAGAAGATAATTTTGATTATCCTATATCTTCATATGAAGAAGAAAAAAAAAATAGAATTTTAAATGTAAATATTATAAAAAAAGAAGAAAATAAAAATGATTAATTTTTATTATATATGATGAAATATTTTATACCTAAAGGCACTAGAGATTTTTCTCCAATTGAAACTTATAATCGTAATTTTTTAATTAAAACAATTAAAAAATGTTTTAAAATTTTTGGTTTTTATCCATTAGAAACTACATCTATTGAAAATATATCTACTCTTAATAAAAAATATGGAGAAGAAATTGAATATTTAATATTTAGAATACTTAATTCTGGAAATTCTTTAAATAAAGAAATATTAAATTTTTTAAAAGAAATAAATAAAAGTAAAAATATAATAGATAATAATATAATATATAACTTTTTATCTAAAAAAGCTCTTAGATATGATTTAACTGTTCCTTTTATACGATATATAATAATGAATAAGGATAAAATTTTTTTTCCATTTAAAAGATATCAAATACAACCTGTATGGAGATCTGAAAATCCACAAAAAGGTAGATTTAGGGAATTCTATCAATCTGATGCAGATATTGTATCAACATCTTATTCTTTATGGGATGAAATAGAATTAATTAAATTATGTGATTTTATTTTTACTGAACTTAATTTATCTATAACTATTTTTATAAACCATATATATATATTAAAAGGATTAGTAGAAATAGTTGGTATAAAAAATAATTTATGGAAAAATTTTATTACAATTTTGGATAAATGGAAAAAAATAGGTGAAGATGAGGTAAAAAAAGAAATGTTAAATAAGGGAATTACACTAAAATCATTTAACAGTATAAGATCTTTATTTAGTATAGAAGGAGATTTTAAAAATAAAAAAAAATTTTTTGAAAAAAAATTTAAATTTTCTGATAAAGGAAAAATTGGACTTA
This sequence comes from Blattabacterium cuenoti, assembly GCF_014252375.1. Classification (GTDB taxonomy): domain Bacteria; phylum Bacteroidota; class Bacteroidia; order Flavobacteriales; family Blattabacteriaceae; genus Blattabacterium; species Blattabacterium cuenoti_AH. The sequence continues at coordinate 244,411 of NZ_CP059221.1, forward strand.
ATGAAATAAATTTTATATATAAATCTATAAAAAATATTTCATTATATAAAACTAAATTAAAATGGGATATTTCTTTAGCTAGAGGAATAAATTATTATACAGGAATAATATGGGAAATTATTCCAAAAAAATGTGATGATTATAATTCTATTGGTGGAGGAGGAAGGTACGATAAATTAATGGGTTTATTTGGTATGAAAAATATTTATGGTACAGGAATTTCATTTGGTTTAGATAGAATTTATTTAGCTATGGAAAAAGAAAAATTATTTAAAATTAATAAACATAATTTTTCTCCATCAAAAATTATATTTATTAATTTTGGATATAAAGAAGTTTTATATTCATATAAGTTATTAGATACTTTAAGAAAAAAAGGAATATCTGCTCAACTATATCCTAGTTATTCAGATATTAATAAGCAATTTAAATATGCTTATGACAATAATATTCCATTTGTTATAATAATAGGAGAAAAAGAAATTAAAAGTAATAAAATAAAGGTAAAAGATATTAAAAATAAAATAGAAAGAGAATATAATAATGTCAATGATTTAATAAATTATATAAAATGATTTATTTTTTTGATTTAATGGCTTCTTTTTTCCAAAAAAAAAATCCTTCTATAGATAAAAAAATTATAATTATTGAATAAAATGATGATAAAAAAATAGGAATATATAAAATATTTAAAATATTACTAATTATATAAATTATCCAATTTTCTACTTTTTTTATAGCCATTTGATACATACTAGAAAAATATAATCCATTCATTATTATATTAACAATAAAATGAAAGTTATCATCATTTTCATTTTTTATATTCAAAAACTCAACAACTATATTAAGTATACAAGTTATTAAAAATAATATAAATGTTTGTATATAATCTTTTTTTTTACAAAAAGTTATATTTATTTTTTTATTAGTCCATAAAAACCATCCATATAAACCAATCATTATATGATAAATCTTCATTATGAAACTTCCATACAAATAATTTTTATATGTTAAATAACTATTTATAAAATAACTTATTATAAAAACTGGATATGTCCAAATATTATACTTTTTAGAAAGAAAGATACTAAAAATAGTAAAAAAAATAGATATCAGATCTAATACTAAATAAAACCAATATTTATAATCGTTATTATATAAAAAAAACATAATATAAAAAATGTTTATATGTCTATGCTGTAAACTAAATAATAATTTTCTAATTTTTTGTAAAATGCTGTAAATTTTTTACTATAATATTTTTTTATAATCCAACATGGGATAGAATAATCTTTTTTTATGCAAAATGAGGATACTTTATAATGATTTATAAAATTATAAAAAATGCCTCCATTTAATTTATATAAACTTTCCTTTATTCCCCATATGATATGTAAATAATCTTTTTCAAATTTTTTTTCAAAAAAAATATTTTCATCTTTTCTAATAAATTTTTTTTTTATTTTTGTTATTTTTTCTCTGTATTTTTCTATATCTACTCCAACATGATAATAGCTTATAGCTATGGCTATTCTTTCATGAGAATGGCTTAAAGAAAAATATATTTTTTTCCCTTTATATATAAAAAAATTATTTTTATATAAAAAATTTATTTTTATTCTCATATATTTTAAAATAAAACGAATTCCTATAAATTCTATTTTCCTTTTTTCTGATAAAGAAAAAAAAAATTTTTTTTCTTTATCATTAATTAATAATTCTTTAAAATATTTAATGTTTAAATATTTATACCATTTTATAACTATAATTTTCGTATGTATTTTATTAAAATTAATATTTTTCATAATTTAACATTTTAATTGTTATGAAAAAGAAAATTGAAAAAGTATTAAAAAATGTTTTTTTTAATAAAAAAAATATAATTGAGTCAAATTTTTTAAAAAAAATAGATATTATAAATAATAAAATTATTATTTATTTGGATTTACCAAATCCTACTATGCATTTAAAATATAAAATAGAAAAAGAAATTATGTTTCTATTGAAAAATGTAACACAAAAAAAAATATGCATAAAAATTAATGTAAAATTACATTATGAAAAAAAAAATTATACAAAAGTAAAAAATATAATTGCTATAGCTTCTGGAAAAGGTGGAGTAGGTAAATCTACAATATCAGCTCTAATAGCCGTTTATTTAGTAAAAATGGGATTTAATGTAGGATTATTAGATTCTGATATTTATGGACCTTCAATTCCATTAATATTTGATATTAATGTAAGTGATAAATCTATATTGTATAAAAATATGTTACTAAATCCAATAATTATTGAAGGATTAAAAATTTTATCTATAGGATTTTTTTTAAAATATGGACAAGCAATTGTATGGAGAGGCCCTATGATTACAAAAGTTTTAATGCAATTTATTTATCAAACTAATTGGGGGAAACTTGATTTTTTAATTATAGATCTTCCACCAGGAACTGGGGATATACATTTATCTATTTCGCAACAACACTCATTTTTAAAAGGAGTAGTAATAATAAGTACACCTCATAAATTATCTTTTTCAGATGTATCTAGAACTATAGAAATGTATAGAATAAAATCTATAAGTATTCCAATACTAGGAATTATAGAAAATATGTCATTTTTTTTAGAAAAAAAAAATAAATATTATTTATATGGAAAAAATAATGTAAAAGAATTTTCAAAAAAAATGAATTTATTATTTTTAGGAGAAATTCCTTTTTTACAAGAAATACAAAACATTATTGATATAGGTATATTTAAAATGATAAATAATAATATTATAGATAATATTTTCAAAAATATTATAAAATCTATTATAAAGAAGTTGTAAAATTATTTAATCTATAATTATATCTACTTCTCTTGATAAAAAAACCCCTAATTTTTTTTTTACATCTTGAATGATTTGTTCTGAAATAGAATATATTTCCATACCACTTGCATTTCCATGATTTAATAATATTATAGGATATTTTTCATATACTTCTACATCACCTATTTTTCTTCCTTTCCATCCTACATATTCAATTAAACAATTTGTAGATATTTTAATTTTATTATTATTGATAGGATGTCCAACAATATTAGGATAATTTAATTTCAATTTTCTAAAAAAATTTTTTTCTACTATAGGATTAGTAAAAAAACTACCTGCATTACCGATCTTTTTTGGATCTGGAATTTTTTTTTTTCTAATAGACTCAATAATTTTTATTAAATCATTTATAGTAGGATATTTTAAATTTAAAAAATTTATTTTTTTTTTTATATCAATATAATTTATATTTAATTTTCTATAATTTTTTTTTAAAATAAAAAAAACTGATATAATTAAATATTTATTTAAATTTTTTTTAAAAATAGAATTACGATATGAAAATTTACATTCTTTTTGCGTAAGTTCTAATATTTTTTTTTTAATTATGTCATATACTTGAACTTTTAAAATGAAATCTTTTATTTCTGTTCCATATGAACCAATATTTTGTATTGGTGAAACACCTACTGTTCCAGGTATAAAAGATAAATTTTCCAATCCATAAAATCCATTATTTATAGTCCATTTTACAAATTTACTCCAATTTTCTCCTGAAAAAACTTTTAAAATAACTTTATTTTTTGTTTCATGAATTATTTCTATTCCCTCTATTTCTATTTTAATAATTAATCCTGGATAATAATTTTTTAAAAATAATATGTTACTTCCATTTCCTAATATTAGTTTAGGAATATTTATATATTTATTGAATATTTCTATCAGATTATGAATCTGTTTTATTATTACAAAATAACGTGCATATACATTGATTCCAAATGTATTAAATTTTTTTAATGAAAAATTTTTTTTAATTAACATTTAAAAGATTTATATAAGTAAATTTTTATAAATAATTATTAAATTTATTAAATATAAAATTTTTTTTATGAAAAAAGTAGGAAATTTTTTTATTGGAATGATTATTGGTACAATAACTGGATTAGCAATGGGAATTATGTTTTATCCAACAAAAAAAGAAAGCAAAGTTAAAAATATTATAAATAAAAAAACTGAAAATTTAAAAGAAAATTTACAAAAAATGAAAAAAAAAATTGGAAAAAAAATAAATGAAATAAAATCAGATTTTGAAATAAAATGGAAAAAAGACAAAAATAATAAAATAGATAAAATAGAGAATGAATTAGGAACTTGATACAATGTTATATATTATAAAAAGATTTTTTTGTGAAAAACTTAATATTCTAAAAAATAAATTTTTTAAAATATTTGTTTTTATAGCAACTGAAATATTAATAAATATTTATATGATGATATTTTGCAGCATAATTATATTTCTTAGTATAATATCCTTATGTTTTTTTTTATCTATTTATGTTGGAAATTATTTTATTGGATTTAGTATAGTAACAATATTATTTTTATTTATTTTAATTTTAATTTTCTTATTGTTTAGGAATAGTATACGAATTTTTATAAAAAATTTTATAAAAAAATCTATAAAAAAAAATATAAAACAATTATGAAAAATATTATTTATGGAATACATTCCTTGATAGGTGCAATTGAATGTGGAAAAAAATTAAAAAAAATATTTATTGTTAAAGAAATTAAACAATTGTCTTCTTCATATATAAAATTAATTAATCTTTCTAAAAAAAAAAATATACCAAATATAATTGTAAAAATTACAGATTTTCCTTTTTTAAAAAATAAAAATCATCAAGGTGTTTTTGCTTATATTTCTCATATAAAAGTATTTAAAATAAAAAACTTATTACCTTTTTTAAAAAAAAAAAAAAAAGATCCAATTTTAGTTATTTTAGATAGAGTTACAGATGTAAGAAATTTTGGTTCTATTATAAGAACATCTGTATGTGCAGGTGCTGATGCTATTATTATTCCTAATAAAAATACTGCTGAAATAGGATCTGATTCAATAAAAACTTCTTCAGGAAGTTTATTTGAAATACCAATATGTAAAGAAAATAATTTAGATAATACTATAAAATTTTTAATTGATAATGGATTTAAAATAATTTCTTCAACAGAAAAATCTAATTTAGATTGGTGTAATATTAGTTTATTGGGTCCTATTGCGTTAATTTTAGGAAATGAAAAAAATGGAATATCTAATAAATATTTAATTTCTTCTCATAAAAGAATAAGAATTCCATCTATGAAAAAAAACATTATAACATTAAATGTATCTGTAGCTTGTGGTATTATTTTATATGAAATTTTTAGACAAAGACACTTTTGTAAAAAAAATTAAAATACACTTGTAAATTGATTTAAAAAACAAATATCATTATTAAAAAAAATTCTAATGTCTTTAATTTTATAAATTATCATAGCTAAACGTTCTATTCCTAGTCCTAATGCAAAACCAGTATACATATCATAATCTATATTTACATTTTTTAATACTTTTGGATCTATAATTCCACATCCCATTATTTCTAACCATTTATTATCATAAAGTATATCTACTTCTGCACTAGGTTCAGTAAATGGAAAATAAGAAAGTCTAAATCTTACTTTTATTTTACCAAATAATAAATTTATTATATATTCAATAGTTTTTTTCAAATTATAAAAAGAAACGTTTTTATTTACATAAAATGCTTCAACCTGATGAAACATATAATTTGAATTAGATGAAACTGTTTCATTTCTATATACTTTTCCTATGGAAAAAATTTTAAAAGGGGGATTATTTTTCTTCATATATCTTATTTGTACAGATGATGTATGTGTACGCAATAATAAATCTGGATCTTTACATATAAAAAATGTATCTTGCATATCTCTAGATGGATGTAGTACAGGAATATTTAAAGCAGTAAAATTATGCCAATCATCTTCTATTTCATTTCCATCTACATAACAAAATCCAATAGAATAAAGTATCTTTATTATTTTATTTTTTATAATAGATATTGGATGTATGGATCCAATTTCTATAGATTTTCCAGGAATTGTTGTATCAAATTTATTTATATTTAAATCCTGTATTTTAATATAACTTTTTCTAATTTTTTCTTTAACTTCATTTTTTAATTTATTTAAAATCATTCCTATATCTTTTCTTTCATAAATAGGAATATATTTTAATTTATTTATTAAAGATGTTATAATTCCTTGTTTTTTTCCTAAAAATTTAATTTTAAATTTTTTTATATCATCTATTTTTTTTGGATTAAAATATTTTATATCATTTATTATTTTTTTAATAGTTTTAATATTATTCATTATTATGAATTTTTTAATTACTTTTTATTTTTTTAAAAAAGATATATTTATCTAATTATTTATTGCATTTATGTTATGATTATTATTTTTATAATTTATAAATCAAAAATACTATTAATATGACTTCATTAGATATTATTATATTAATATTAACTATATGTGGAGGATTATATGGATATAAAAATGGATTAATATCACAATTTTTTTTTCCTACTACATTTATTATATTAATATATAAAGGCTATAATATTTTTATTATATACAGAAATATATTATATAATTATATAAATGATAAAATATATTTATTAACATTATCTTCAATAACAATTTCAATAATTTCTACAATTTTTTTTGTTTATATATTAAATAAATTAATAAAACATATTATTACAATTACATGTATTAAACCAATTGATAAATTGGGGGGTATGATGTTAGGTATAATTAAATATTTTTTATATATATCTATATTTTTATTTTTCATAAAAAGAATTAATCAAGTAATAAAGTTTACTAATGATGAATTTTTTCAAAGTTATCTAGAAAAAAAATTAGAAATATTTTTATACAAAAAAGAATTACAATTTAAATTTTTATTTGATCAAATAAATCAAATATTAAAATTTTACTTTAAATAATTATTATGTTTTTAAAAAAAAAAATATTTTCTATACAATCCAAAAAAGATTTTGAAAAAATAGCATTTGAAATGTTTTATTTTCATATGAAAAATAATAAAGTATATAATAATTATATAAAATTATTAAAAATAAATATTAGAAAAATTGAAAAAATTGATGATATACCTTTTTTACCAATATCTTTATTTAAAACAAATTTAATATATATAAAAAATAAAAATAAAAATAAACCTGATATAAAATTCATTAGCAGTGGAACTACAGGTAAAAGAAGTAAACATTATATAAATGATATAAATATTTATATTAATAGCATAAAAAATGGATTCGAATTATTTTATGGACCAATAAAAAATTTTTTATTTTTAGGAATTTTTCCTTTTTATAAAAAAGATTCATCATTAATTTATATGATTAATTATTTTATAAATAAAACCTACAAAAATGGAAGTCAATTTATTTTATATCCGTATAATAAATTTAATAATGAGATAATTGAAAATAACTATTATAAGAATATTTTAATTTTTGGATTAAGTTATTCTTTATTAGATTTTATAGAAAAATTTAAATATAACATTTTTTATAAAAAAAAAAATATAATTGTTATGGAAACTGGAGGTATGAAAGGTAAAAGAGAAGAAATAATAAGAGAAGAGTTACATTATATTTTAAAAAATTTTTTTTCAGTAAAAAATATTCATTCTGAGTATGGAATGACTGAAATTCTTTCTCAGGCATATTCAAAAAAAATGGGGGTTTTTAGATGTCCTCCGTGGATGAATATATATATAAGAGATATAGAAGATCCTTTTTTTAATATAAAAAAAAATAAAGTAATAGGTGGTATAAATATTATTGATTTATCTAATTATCTTTCATGTCCTTTTATATCTACTGAAGATATAGGTTTAAAAATAAATAAATATGAATTTAAAGTATTAGGTCGAATAGATTATTCAGATTTAAGAGGATGTAATACTATGATTTTTTAAAAAATTTTTTTATCATACTTATTTAAGTTAGATCTCATATCATAATACAATATTATAATATTATTCATACGTTCTGATATTTTTCTTGATTCAGAAAGTATACATAACATTAAAAACGTATTTTTTTTTCCATAATTATATTTAATAATTCCTATTAACTGTTGATCAATTTGATCTTTTATATTTTTAATTATTTCTATATGTATTTTTTTTGATAAAAAAATTATATTTTCATAATTATTATCATTAATTATTTTTTTTATTATACAAAAATAACTGTTTATTTGGCATTTAAGTTTTAAAATATTTTTTTTTTGTTTATTTTTTAATGGTTTATGACTGTTAATAAAATGAAGAAATGTACTGTTATTAATAATATCTATATTATCTATAATTTCTTTAATTGTATTGTACATATTAAAATAGAAAATTCCAATAATTGGATTAATTTTATTTGTTTTTTCTAATACTTTAATTAATGAATTATCTATTTCTATAAAATTTTTTTTTAATTTTAAAAAATTATTTCTATTATTTTTTATTATTTTTATATCCCACTGGCAAATTCCATATATAAAATTTACATAAATATCTCTTATAGAAGATATTTTAGGTTCTAGTAAAATATTGATTTTTTTTAAAAAATTATCAATATTTATTTTAGATATTTCTACTAAAAATCTATCTTTTTCAAGATTTTTAATTTGTATTTCAGAAAAATTTTTATAATTTTTATATATTATTATTCCTATAATAAAAAATAGGAATAAAAGAAACCAAATCTTAAAAAAATATAAAAATAATGAAATTATACCTGACATAGTAAAAGCAAAAAATCCTGTTAATAACCATCCTCTTATAACATTTAAAACCCCAGATACTCTATAAACAGCACTTTCTCTGTCCCAAGCTCTATCAGCTAAAGAAGTTCCCATAGACACCATAAATGTTACAAAAGTTGTGGAAAGAGGCAATTTTTGAATAGTTGCTATAGATATTAATATACTAGATATAGTTAAATTTGAAGAAGCTCTAACTAAATCAAAAGCTACATTATTTTCTGTTTCTATATTATTTTTTTTAAAATTTTTTTCCGTTATTAGTAATATTCTTTTTGGAAAAATTTTTTTTATTTTTTCACTAAAAAATAAAAAAAATCTAACAATAAATCTTGATAATGAATTTGATAAAAATTTTTCGGGGCCATTATTTTGCCTACTTAAATTAATTTCAGTATTTGTAATATTTCTAGTTTTTTTTGAAAACCAAAGTGTTAATATCATTATTAAAGCAGAAATTATTAAAATTAAAGATGGGACTTTTACATTATTACTAGATAAGTCTTTCATTTCAAATATTTCTGCTGATGGACATCCTTTTCTTTCCCATATATTATATGATTGTACACCAGCTATTGAAATTCCTATAAAATTTACTAAATCATTCCCAGAGAATGCCATTGCTAATGCAAATGTTCCATATAATACTACAAATCTTAGAATATTATAACCTATAGAAATATATATTTTTACTATAATAGTCCATATAAGTATTAGATACATTATAAATGTTAAAAAATTATCATTAATCCAATTAATTAAATTTTTAATATAAAAATAAAATCCATTAATTATATTTGTGTCTACACCTAGAGTATAACTATATAATCCTTTAACAATTAAAAAGTATGTCATACTGCTTAACGATATTGCTGACCATATAACTCCTACACTTTTTAATTTATTTTTATAATTGAAACTAAATAAAAGACGAACGAAATAATGAATAAATGTACCTGAAAAAAAAGATATTATAATAGATAAAAAAATTCCTAAACTAATTTCTAATGCTTTTTCTGTTTTAATATATTTAGAAATAAAATAAAAAGATTCGTTTTTTAATAAAATTTTTATAATTGCAATACTAAAAGATCCACCTAATAGACAAAAAACCATGGATACAGTAGTAGAAGTAGGTAATCCTAAAGTATTAAATATATCTAATATAATAATATCAGATATCATTACTGACAAAAAAATAAGTATAACATCTGAAAAATAAAAATAAGATGGATCAAAAACACCTTTTCTTGCTACTTCCATCATTCCACTAGATAAAAATGCTCCAGAAATAATTCCTAAACTAGCAAATATCATGATTGTATTTCGAGTAGCGACTTTAGATCCAATAGAAGAATTTAAAAAATTTACTGCATCATTAATCAATCCTATAATTAAATCGAATATAGATAAAATAAATAAAATAATTATAACTAATGGATAAAAAAATTCCATATATTTTTAATAATTTTTTTATAAATTCAAGTATTTTTATTCATAATTTTGATAAATTCTTTTACCAAACTTTCTACTGAAAAATTTGGATTTTTGTTTAAAATATTATTTAATATTATATTATTATTTTTATCATTAAAACCCAATGTACTTAAAACTTTTAAAGTTTCTTTTTTTAAAGAAAAATTTAAATTTTCTTCATTAAAATTTAAATTTTTTCCTTTATTATATTTTTTACATATTTTATCTTTTAACTCAATAATAATTTTATGAGCTATTTTTTTCCCAATTCCTTTAATTTCATTAAAAACGTTTATGTTTTCTCTATATATTGATTCTATTATTTTATATGGATTAAGAGAAGATAATAATATTATAGCTAAATTAGGTCCTATTCCATTTACAGATATTAAATCTATAAAAATTTTTCTTTCTATTTTATCAAAAAATCCGTATAAAATATGTTCATTTTCTTTTATCAATAAATAAGTATAAATACATATATTTTCTCCTTTTTTATTTGATAACAATGAATTAGTATATAAAGATATATTTAAATAATATCCTATACCAGAACAATCTATTATTAGATAACGATTATTTTTTTCTATTAATTTCCCCCTTAAATGAGTTATCACAACAAAATTATATAATTTATTTTTTTCTAAAAAATATTTGTATTGGAACTCCCTTAAAATTGAAATAATGACGAATTTTATTTTCTATAAATTTTCTATAAAATTCTTTAATCTTTTTAGGAAAATTGGAAAAAAATATAAATTTTGGTGGAGATAAAGGTAATTGAATGCAATATTTAATAGTTATAAATCTAATCTTATTATTAATTTTTACAGATGGATGTGGATTTTTTTTTATAATTGGTAACATAATTTTATTTAAAATATTAGTTTTTAATTTTTTTTTGATATATGTTATAACTTTAAAAGTTACAGGAATAATATTTTGTATATTATATTTTTTTTTAGCTGATATAAATAAAATAGGGACATCAAATGGATAAATTTTATTTTTAATAAATTTTTCCTTATTTATTTTAAATAAATCACATTTATTTACAAGTATAATAATCCCCTTTTTGTATATTTCTATAATCTTAAAAAGATTAATATCTTGTTTTTTCCATCCTAAAGATGCGTCTATCATTAATAAACAAATATCTGATTCTTTTATAGTTTTTATTGTTCTTGTTGTTGAATAAAATTCAATATCATTATTTATCTTTGATTTTTTTCTTATTCCAGGTGTATCTATTAAAATACATTTATATCCAAATTTTTCATAAAAAATGTCTAAACTATCTCTTGTAGTACCGGGTGTATCTGTTACAATATGATGATTTTTATTTAAAAATGAATTTATTAAAGTAGATTTTCCTACATTAGGACGTCCAATTATTGATATTTTTGATATAGATTCATATTTTATTAATTTATTATCAATTTTATTTTTAATTAATATTTTTATTATTTCGTCTAATAAATCTCCAGTACCCCTTCCGTTTATAGCAGATATATAATAATAATGATTAAATCCTAATTTGAAAAAATCTGAACCATAATTTAATAATCCACAATCAACTTTATTAATTACAAGAAAAACTTTTCTTTCATATTTTCTAATAATATTAGATAATTCTATATCCGTATTTAACAATCCTTTTGTTATATCAACTAAAAACAATAATATACTGGATTCTTTAATTGATTGAAATATTTTATTATTTACTTTTTTTTTTAAATTATCATTAGAGGATAAAGTAAATCCTCCAGTATCTATTACAGAAAAATATATACCATTCCATTCTGAATATCCATAAATTCTATCTCTAGTTATTCCACTATTTTTATGAACAACAGACTTTTTTTTACCTATAAATCTGTTAAATAAAGTGGATTTTCCTACATTTGGACTCCCTATAATAGATACAGTAAAGTTCATATCATACTGAAAAATTATTTACAAATTTATATTTTTTTTATTAGTTTCATTATATTAAATATAAAATTATGATATGATAAGAATAGATATTGTTAGTATATTCCCTGATATATTTTATAGTCCATTTTCTAATTCAATTATTAAAAAAGCTATTAATCACAAATTAATAAATATAAATATTCATAATTTAAGAGATTATGGATTAGGAAAAAGAAAAAAAATAGATGATTATCCATATGGAGGTGGAAATGGAATGGTAATTAGAATTGAACCTGTATATAAATGTTTTTCAATGCTAATGTCTAATCGTAATTATGATGAAATTATATTTATGACTCCTGATGGAGATTTACATTCACAAAAATATGCAAACTATTTATCTTCAAAAAAAAATATTATTATTCTTTGTGGACGTTATAAAGGAATCGATCAAAGAATTAGAGATAATTTAATTTCTAAAGAATTATCTATTGGTAAATATATATTATCTGGAGGAGAATTAGCTGCAGCTGTTGTTATAGAATCTATGGTTAGGTTAATACCTGGAATAATTAATAAAAAATCCATATTAACAGATTCTTTTCAAGAAAAATCTTATTTTATATCTCCACCTGTTTATACTAGACCATGTAAATATAAAAAATGGAAAGTGCCAAGTGTATTATTGTCTGGACATCATAAAAAAATAAATGATTGGTTTTTAAAAAAATCTTCAAAATCTATAAATAGAAAATTAGATATTTAGAAACAATATAATTTTTTCTTTTTTTTCATACAAAATATAAATTTTATTACATAATACATTATAATTTAAGTTATTTTAAATAAACTTATTTACATGTACATGTATATAAATAATACCAATACATTATATAAAAAAAATATTAATATTAACAAATGATAAATTATATGTTATATAAAGTAAAATTTTAAACTTTTATATTTAAATATTTAATAAAAAGTATAAATCAAATAAAATTTTTTTTTATGAAAAAAAAAGATAATCTTAAATTTAGGTCAATAAATTATACTGCAGATAGCATACAATCATTAGAAGGTATAGAACATGTAAGAATGAGACCATCTATGTATATAGGTGATCTAGGTACTAGAGGCCTTCATCATCTAGTATATGAAGTAATAGATAACTCTGTAGATGAATCATTAGCAGGATTTTGCGATAAAATATGGGTAACTATACATAAAAATGGATTTATAACTGTATCTGATAATGGACGTGGAATTCCAGTAGAAATACATAAAAAAGAAAAAATATCAGCACTTGAAGTTGTTATGACTAAAATTGGTGCAGGTGGTAAATTTGATAAAAATTCATATAAAGTTTCTGGAGGTTTACATGGTGTTGGGCTATCTTGTGTTAATGCTTTATCAAATATTTTAATAGTAACTGTATATCGTAATGGAAAAATTTATCAGCAAGAATATTCTAAAGGTAAACCAATATATCCTATAAAATGTCTTGGAGATACTAATATGAAAGGAACTAAAATTAATTATTTAGCTGATAGTTCTATTTTTAAATCTATAACATATGATCATAAAATATTAGTTAATCGTTTAAATGAATTATCTTACCTTAATAAAGAGTTACATTTATTTTTAAAAAATGAAAATAATAATGTTAAAAAATATTTTTTTTCAAAAAATGGAATTTTAGATTATATTAAAATTTTAAACAAAAATCATATTCTATTAATTGAAAATTATTTATTTATTAATGTAGAAAAAAAAGATATTTCAATAGAAGCAGTTATTTCATTTAATAATTCCTTTAAAGAAAGGATTTATTCCTATGTAAATAATATAAATACTCATGAAGGTGGAACTCATGTATCAGGTTTCAGAAGAGCTGTTACTAGAGCCTTTAAAAAATATATAGATGAAGATAAATTTTTAAATTATAAAGATAAATTAGAATTTATAGGAGATGATTTTAGAGAAGGTATTATTGCAATTATATCTGTTAAAATCATGAATCCACAATTTGAAGGTCAGACAAAAACAAAATTAAGTAATCATGAAGTAGGAGGTATAGTAGATAAAATAATTGGAGAAAAATTTAGTAATTATTTGGAAGAAAATCCCAATGATAGAAAAAAAATCATAGAAAAAATAATTTTATCAGCTAAATCTCGCCAAGCAGCAAAAAAAGCTCGTGAATTAATACAGAAACAAAATCCAATAATAAATATTGGAGTATTACCTGGAAAATTGGCTGATTGTTCTTTAAATGATCCAAAACATTGTGAACTTTATTTAGTAGAAGGAGATTCTGCAGGTGGTACTGCTAAACAAGGTAGGGATAGAAAATTTCAAGCTATATTACCATTACGTGGAAAAATATTAAATGTAGAAAAATCTATACCATATAAAATATTCGAAAATGAAGAAATAAAAAATATATTTACTTCTTTAGGAATTACTATAAATATGAATGATAAATCAATTAATATAGAAAAATTAAGATATAATAAAATAATTATAATGACTGATGCAGATGTAGATGGTAGTCATATATCTACATTAATATTAACGTTATTTTTTCGATATATGAAACCATTAATAGAACATGGATATGTTTATGTAGCGAATCCACCACTTTACTTAATACGAAAAAAGTATTATTATAGATATGCATGGAATGATGAAGAAAGAGAATCTATTATTAATAAATTGGGAGGTAAAAAATATGTAATAATACAACGTTATAAAGGTTTAGGAGAGATGAATGCAGAACAATTATGGGAAACTACAATGAATCCAAAAAATAGGACTCTTCGTAAAATAAATATTGAAAATCATTCAAATGCAGATAATATATTTTCTATTCTTATGGGAGATGATGTCCCTCCACGTAGAATTTTTATAGAACAAAATTCTATATTTGCAAAAATAGATGTATAATCTTTATATTAAATGAATTATGTACAATCTGTAGTTTTAGGTATTATTGAAGGTATTACGGAGTTTTTTCCAATATCTTCTACTGGGCATATGATACTTATTGCTTATATAATGAAAATATTAAATAATGATATTATTAATTTATATATTGTTTCAGTACAACTTGGATCTATTTTATCAATAATATTTTTATATAGAAAAAAAATTTTTTTTCAAAAGTTTAGCTTTTATATTAAAATAATAATTGCAAATTTTCCAGTAGGAATTTTTGGATTAATCTTATATAAAAAAATATATTTTTTATTAAAAAATCCTTTTTTAGTATCTTTATCTATGTTTTTAGGAGGATTAATCATCCTAAAATCAGAAAATTTTTATAAAAAAAATATATATAAAAAAAGGAATCATATTACGTATTATAGAGCATTTATAATTGGACTATGTCAATGTATATCTTTAATACCAGGAATATCCAGAAGTGGAACTACTATTGTTTCAGGATTATTACAAAATATAGATAGAAAAGAATCTATTGAATTTTCATTTTTTTTATCTATTCCCATTATTATTATTGCTTTTTTTAAAAAAAATTTTGATTTTTATATGGAATCAAATTTATTTATTAATAATAATATAATATCAATTTTAATAGGAAATATTTCTGCATTTATAACATCTATGATATCAATTAAATATTTTATGAAATATTTAAAAAATAATGATTTCAAATTATTTGGTTATTATAGAATTATCATTGGATCTTTATTTATTTTTATATATTATATACAATGATTAATTTTAATTTATTAAACGGAAAAATATTAATAGTAGATAAGCCATGGGGATGGAGTTCTTTTAAAGTAGTAAAAACAATAAAAAATTTTATAATAAAAAAAATTAAAAAAAATATAAAAATAGGACATTCTGGTACTTTAGATCCATTAGCAACAGGTTTATTAATTATTATGATTGGTGATGCAACTAAAAAGACAAATATTTTTCATAATTATAAAAAATCATATACTGGAATAATAAAATTAGGATGTGAAACAATTTCTTTAGATTCAGAAACTGAAGAAATAAATTTTTCTTCTATTTCTCATATTACTACAAAATTAGTTTATAATACATCAAAAAAATTAGTAGGAAATATAAATCAAGTTCCTCCTTATTTTTCTGCATTAAAAAAAAATGGAAAAAGATTTTACAAATATGCTAGAAATAAAGAAAAGATAGAATTATTACCTAGAAAAATAACAATTTATAAGTTTGATATATTAAATATATGGATGCCATATTTGAAATTTTTTATAGAATGTGGTAAAGGTACTTATATAAGATCAGTAGCTAAAGATTTAGGATTTTTACTAAAAAGTAAAGCATATTTATTATCTTTAAGAAGAGAAAGTATAGGTAACTTTTATATAAATTTTAGATCAAATAAAATTAATGAATTATCCAATAAGTTTTCATGTTATATTCCCTAGAAACTAAGAATAATTATTTTTTTTGTACCATTTATTAAATTTTTCATTAGATTCTTCTTTAGTCAAAATTCCTTTTTTTATTCCATTTATCAAATACTTTTTATATATAACTCCACTTTTATATAAAAGTGATTTTACAGTTTTTGTAGGTTGTGCACCTTTATTTATCCATGAAATTGATTTTTCAATTTTTATAAAAATAATTGGAGGATTTGTATTAGGATTATAAATTCCTAATTTTTCAATAAATTTCCCATCTCTTGGAGAACGAGAGTCTGATACTACTATATGATAAATTGGTTTATGTTTTTTTCCAACTCTTTTTAAACGCATTTTAACCATTTTAATTACTAACTTTTTTTAATCTATATATAAAATATGATATTTTTTTAAATAAAAATATAATGTTCTTGAAAAAAAATAATATATATTTACATTATTTATGTATTATTTTATTTATTATTTAGACCCGTTGTGTAACGGTAGCACAGCAGATTTTGGTTCTGTAAGTTAGGGTTCGAATCCCTACGGGTCTGTTACCATTTTTAGGATTTTAACCTTTAAAAAAATTATTTTTTTAATTAAAATGAAAATAAAAGATAAAATTTTACTTATAGCTTTTTTAAGCGTTATAATTTATATAGTACTTCATTTATTTAAATCTTTTTTAGGAATAAATAAATTTATTTTATGTGGATTAAGATACTTTGTTATATCTATATTATTATTATATACTTTACTAAAAAAAGATTTAACTACTTGGATTTTATTATCTATTATTATAGGAATAGAAATAGGAATAGACTTCCCTAAAGTAGCAATACAATTAAGATTTTTATCTCAAATATTTTTAAGATTAATAAAAACAATAATTGCTCCAATATTATTTTCAACTTTAGTTGTAGGTATTGCTAGTCATTCCAATATTAAACAATTAGGAAGTATGGGGTGGAAATCCTTACTATATT
Source organism: Blattabacterium cuenoti (assembly GCF_014252375.1). Classification (GTDB taxonomy): domain Bacteria; phylum Bacteroidota; class Bacteroidia; order Flavobacteriales; family Blattabacteriaceae; genus Blattabacterium; species Blattabacterium cuenoti_AH. The sequence goes on from NZ_CP059221.1 coordinate 261,930, forward strand.
TTGAAGTAGTTACTACTTTAGCATTATTTATTGGACTTATTGCAATAAATTTATCTAAAGCTGGAGTAGGAATAATTATTCCTACAGGTATAACTGAACAACAATTACCAAAAATTGAAAGTAGAACTTGGCAAGAAATAATTCTACATATTTTTCCTGAAAATTTTGTAAAATCTATATATCATGGAGATGTTTTACCAATTGTAGTATTTTCAGTAATATTTGGAATATCTATGATTTTTATAGAAAAACAAAAAAGAAAGATTATTCTTTCTTTTGCAGAAAGTTTATCAGAAATAATGTTTAAATTCACTAAAATAATTATGTATTTTGCACCTATAGGTGTTGGAGCTGCTATTGCTTACACAATAGGAAATATGGGGTTAGATATTTTATATAATTTATTGAAATTATTATTAACTTTATATTTTGCATTATTTATATTTTTAATAGTAGTTTTACTACCTATTCTTAGATGGATAAAAGTACCATTAAAAGGATTTATTAAAGCATTAGCTGAACCAGTTTCATTAGCTTTTGCCACTACAAGCTCTGAATCAGCTTTACCATTACTAATGGAAAACTTAGAAAAGTTAGGTGTCCCAAAAAAAATAGTAGCATTTGTTATACCAACTGGATATAGCTTTAACTTAGATGGTACAACTCTTTATTTATCTCTAGCTACTGTTTTTGTAGCACAAGCTTCTGGAATTAACTTAAGTTTTAGTCAACAAATATTTATTGGTTTAACATTAATTTTAACTAGTAAAGGAGTAGCTGGTGTTCCTAGAGCTTCTTTAGTTATACTATTGGCAACAGTAGCCTCTTTTGGATTACCAAATTGGCCAATATTAGCTATAATAGGAATTGATGAATTAATGGATATGGCTAGAACTACTGTAAATGTAATAGGGAATGGTTTGGCTAGTTGTGTTATAGCCCGTTCTGAAGGAGAACTAGATGATAAAAAGATGTTAGATTATACTAAAAAAGATTAGTGGTTTATTTTGAATTTTAATGATAACGATTTTATTTATAAAAATAATAATTCTATTCTAGAAATAGAAAAAAAAGGAATAATTGAAAAAAATGGTTATCCAAATATCGCTTTAATAAAATATTGGGGTAAAAAAAAAAATTTAGAACAAATTCCTTATAATTCTTCTATAAGTTACATGTTGAAAAATATTTATACTAAAACTAAATTAACTTATGAAGTTAATAAAAAAAATAATAATCCTTCTATTAAATTTTTTTTCTGTGGTGTAAAAAATCATTTTTTTTATTTAAGAATAAAAAATTTTTTTGAAAAAATTTTTATTTATTGTCCTTATTTAAAAAATTTTAATTTTATTATAGAAACTTATAATAATTTTCCTCATAGTAGTGGTATAGGATCATCTTCATCCTCTATGAGTTCTATAGCTTTATGTATTATGGAAATAGAAAAAAAGATATCTTTTTTAACAAAATATTTCTTTTTAAGAAAAGCATCATTTTTAGCAAGATTAGGTTCTGGTAGCGCTTGTAGATCAATTTATCCAGGACTTTCTATTTGGGGAATTCATAAATTAATAAAAGGAAGTAGTAATCTTTATTCTATTCCATATCCATATACTGTACATAAAATTTTTAAGAAAATAGAAAATACTATTTTAATAATAGATGAAAAACCTAAAAATATATCAAGTTCAAAAGGTCATGAATTAATGAATAAACATCCATATGCTAAAAATAGATTTAAAAATGCAAATTATAATATGGAAAGAATTATATCTGCATTAAGATTAGGTGACATAAAAGAATTTGGAAAAATTATAGAAAAAGAATCTTTAGATCTCCACGCAATGATAATGACTTCAAATCCTTATTATTTACTAATAAAACCTAATACTATAAACGTTATTCAATCTATTTGGGATTTTAGAATACAAACAAATAATGACTTATATTTTACTTTGGATGCTGGAGCAAATCTTCATTTATTGTATCCATTTATAAATAAAAAAATAGTGTTTAAATGGATAAAAGACAATCTTTCTTTTTACTGTAAAAAGATAATTAAAAGTTTTTGTATATGGAATTAATTATATTTGTTATTATATGGTGAACGTAGCTCAGATGGTTAGAGCATCAGATTGTGGTTCTGAAAGTCGCCGGTTCGAATCCGGTCGTTCACCCAAAAAAATTTATTTTTAATTATTAATTAGATTTTTTAATCTTGTAAATGCTTTTATTATATTTTTTTCTGATGAAGAATAAGAAATTCGTAAATATTTATCATCTCCAAAAGCAATTCCTCCGACAGTAGATACATGAATTTTATTAAGTAAAAATTCAGAAAATTGATACGAATTTTTAATTATTTTACCTTTTAATTTTTTTCCAAAAAGATTTGAAATTTTTGGAAAAATGTAAAAAGTACCATCAGGTTTATTAAATTGTAATCCATCTATTTCTTTTATTAAATCTAATACAATATTTCTTCTATTTTCAAAAGATTTTATCATGTATTTTATACTTAATGGAGAAGCATTTATGGCTACAATAGCAGCTCTTTGTGCTATAGAATTAGGACAAGAAGTCATTTGTCCTTGTATTTTATCACATGATTTTGCTATCCAACTTGGAGCACCAATATATCCAATTCTCCATCCTGTCATTGAAAATGCCTTAGATAAACCATTTAATGTTATAACCTGATTATATATTTCAGAAAATGAAGCAATACTTGTAGTAGAAGTATTTTTTATATAGTTAATATATTCATATATCTCATCAGAAAGAATTAATATTTTAGGATATTTTAAAAAAATATCTACTAATTCTTTTAATTCATTATAAGAATAAATACTTCCTGTAGGATTGCATGGATTATTTAAAACAAATAATTTAGTTTTATGTGTTATATATTTTTCTATTTGTCTTGGATTTATTTTAAAGTTATTTTCTATACTAGTTGGTATAATAATTGGATTAGAATCACAAAATTTTACCATTTCTACATAACTAACCCAATAAGGAGATGGAATTAATACTTCATCGTTTTCATTTAATAAAGATAAGAAAACATTTATTATAGACTGTTTTGCTCCAGTAGATACTACAATTTGAGAAGGATCGTATTTTATATTATTATCACGATAAAATTTTTTACATATTGTTTCTTTTAAATCATAGCATCCAGATACTGGAGTATAATAATGATGTCCATCATCAATTGCTTTTTTAGCGGCATCTAATATAAATTTAGGAGGCAAAAAATCAGGTTCTCCTAAACTAAGATTTATTATATCATATCCTTCATTCTTTAATTTTCTAGCTTTATATGACATTTCTATAGTATGTGAATATGATATATTTTTTGAACGACATGATAATATATTTTTCATATATAGTTTTAAATGAATTACAAATCTAAATAAATTATAAATTTTATTATAAATTTATTAAATAATTGTGTCATTAATTTATTTATGTATTTAATTAAAAAATATTTTTTCAATCTATCAAATAAACAATATGATCAAATAAATAATATGAGTAAGATATATAAATACTGGAATTTTTTTATAAACATAATTTCTAGAAAAACATTTATTAATAACTCTTTTTATCAAAATCATGTATTATTTTGTTTAAGTATAGCAAAAGTATTTTCATTTTTTAATGGATCAATAGTTATGGATTTAGGAACAGGTGGTGGATTTCCTGGTATACCTCTTTCTATAATATTTCCTAATACTAAATTTTTATTGGTAGACTCTATAATGAAAAAAATAAGAATTGTAAATGAAATAGTATTTCATCTTAATTTAGATAATGTATATCCAATTTGTATACGTGCAGAAAAATTAAAAATTAAATTTGATTTCGTTGTTAGCAGAGGTGTTACAAAAATAAATATTACAAATAATTGGATAAAAAATAAATTTATAAATAGATCTAATAATAAACTTAAAAATGGATCTTTATATTTGAAAGGTGGTGATATTTGTAATGAAATAAAAAATTTTCCTCATGCAGTAGTATATAATTTAAATAAATATTTTGACGAACCATTTTTTAATGAAAAAAAAATAATTTGGATTCCAAATATTTAATAAACAATGAATCCTAGAAAAATTTTTATAGAAAAAGTTAAAAAAAATGGTGGATGGGTAAACGCTCATACTCATTTAGATAGAGCATATACATTAACAAATAACAATTTTAAATATTCTTATTTACCACTTAAAAAAAAATGGTATTTAGTTGATGATATGAAAAGATTAGCTACAGAATATGATATTTATTTTCGTATGGAAAAAGCATTAGAATTTTTTTTAAAACAAGGAACACAAGCAATATGTACATTTATTGATGTAGATGAGATTATAGAAGATCGAGCATTAAATGCTGCAAAAAAATTGAAAAATAATTACAAAAATTTTATAAAAATACGTTTTGCAAATCAAGTACTTAAAGGAGTTTTAAGCAAAAAATCTAAATATTGGTTTGATAAATCTATAGATTTTGTAGATATTATTGGAGGATTACCAGCTAAAGATTATGGAAATGAAGATAAACATATAGATATTATACTAAAAACAGCTAAAAATAAAGGGAAGTTTGTACATGTTCATGTAGATCAATTTAACACTTCAGAAGAAAAAGAAACAGAAAAACTAGCAAAAAAAACAATTGAATATGGAATGCAGGGGAGAGTTGTTGCTATTCATAGCATTTCTTTATCAGCTCATAAAAAAAATTATAGATATAATGTTTATGAATTAATGAAAAAAGCAAAATTAATGGTTATATCTTGTCCAATTGCTTGGATTGATCATATAAGAAATGAAAAACTTTCACCTAATCATAATTCTATAACTCCAGTTGATGAAATGATTCCTGAAGGTATTATAGTTGCTTTTGGGACTGACAATATTTGTGATATATATAAACCGTTTTCTGATGGAAATCTATGGGTAGAATTAAGATTCTTGTTAGAAGCTTGTCATTATTACGATATAGATCAATTAGTTAAAATTGCAACAGTAAATGGATTAAAAGTATTGGGTATATTAAATCAATAATATTATTATTTTTTTGGACGCATTTGTGGAAAAAATAATACTTCCTGAATAGATTTATTTCCTGTTAATAACATAATTAAACGATCTATTCCAATTCCAATACCTGCAGTAGGTGGCATTCCAAATTCTAAAGAACGTATAAAATCTTCATCTATAAAAGTATTATTATTATTTTTTAGTTCTTTTTTATATTTTATTTGTTTTTTTAATCTATAAAATTGATCTATAGGATCGTTTAATTCTGAATAAGCATTTGCAATCTCTTGTCCATTTATAATAAGTTCAAATCGTTCTGATAAATTTTTTTTTTCACGGTGTTTTTTCGTAAGAGGACTCATTTCTATAGGATAATCAATTATAAAAGTAGGATCTACATAATTTTTTTTACATTTTTCATCAAAAATATGTTCAATTATTTTACATTTATTCCATTTATTTTCATATTTAATTTTTAATACAATACATATTTTTATTAAGTCTGATTTATTCATATTATTAATATCAAATCCAGTATATTTTTTTATTGAATCCAACATTGATATTCTTGAAAATGGAATAGGATCATATATTTTATTATGTTTAACTTTGTAATTAAATTCCATGAATATAGATGTTATAAGTTTTTCTGTGAAATTCATCATCCAATAATAATCTTTGTAAGCAACATATAATTCCAATACAGTAAATTCTGGATTATGGTATCTATCCATTCCTTCGTTTCGAAAATTTTTAGAAAATTCATAAACTCCATTAAATCCACCAACTATAAGTCTTTTTAAATAAAGTTCATTAGCTATACGTAAATATAATGGTATTCCTAGTGAATTGTGATAAGTAATAAAAGGACGAGCGACTGCCCCACCTGGAATTGGTTGTAATATAGGAGTATCTACTTCTATATATCCTTTTTTATCTAAAAAATTTCTTATTTTTTTAATTATTTTAGTACGTTTTAAAAAAATATTTTTTACTTTATCATTAACTATTAAATCTACATATCGCATTCTATAACGTTGTTCTACATCAGAAAATTCATCATATATTTTTTTGTCTTTACTTATTTTTACTTGTGGTAAAGGACGTATAGATTTTGATAAAAGTGTTAATTCTTTAACATTAATAGTAATTTCATTCATTTTTGTTGTAAATAAAAATCCTTTTATTCCAATAATATCTCCTATATCTAATAATTTTTTTAAAAAAACGTTATAAACATCTTCTTTTTTTACATTATCTATATATAGATTATCTTTATTTAAATAAATCTGTATACGTCCTGTATGATCTTTTATTTCTCCAAATGAAGCTTTTCCTAAAATACGTAATCTCATTAATCTACCAGCAATACTTACTTTTTTTTTATTAATAAAATTTTTACGTATATTTTCAGCTGTATTGTTAATTAAATATTCTTTTGAAGGATAAGGATTAATACCTAATATTTTAATTTCATTTAACTTATTTATTCTTATGATTTTTTGTTCTGATAAAGACATATTACATTCAAATTAAAATTTTTTTTTAACGTTTTTATACTCTATGTTATTTATGAAAAAAAAAATAATCTTTTATAAAGATATGAAGATAAAAAAATATGAAAAAACGTTCTCTTTACAAAAAGAATTGTTTAATAAATTACAACAAAAAAAAATAATAAATTGTAATAATGATATGAAAGTATGTGTTGGATATTTATTGTTTATAGAATATTATAAACATATTTTTACAATAGGTAAAAATGGTAAAAAAAATAAAAATTTATTAGTATCACTAGATTTTTTAAAAAAAAAAATATAGAATTTTACGAAATAGATAGAGGAGGTGATATAACTTATCATGGACCAGGACAACTAGTTATTTATCCAATTATAAATCTACATTATTTTTTTTTGGATATACATAAATATATACGTTTTTTAGAAGAAATAGTAATAAAATCATTATGGAATGGATACAAAATAAATGGAATTAGAATAAATGGAAAAACTGGAGTTTGGATATTACCAAATAAAAAAATATGTTCTATTGGAATAAAAGTTAGTCGTTGGATTACTATGCATGGTTTGGCGTTTAATATAAATACTAATTTGCAATATTTTGATTATATAATTCCATGTGGAATTAACAATATAAAAATGACTTCTATAAAAAAAGAGTTAAAAAATAATAAAATAAATGATATATTACTTTTTAATAAAGTAAAAAAATTAATGAAACAATCATTTAAAGATATATTTAATATAGAATATATTAATATATAATATTTATTTTAAATAAATGGTTCAACAATTACTATATCATCTTTATGATCTATCTTTTTTAATAAAACATTTTGGAATGTGTTTTCATATTTACTTGATATATATGAATAACTAATTTTAGTTCGTATATAGTTTTCTGTATATCCATATAAATATTTACTATTTTTCATATTTTTTTCAAATAAAACAGTTTTTATTGTTTTTATTTGTTTATTGCAGAAATAATAATATTTTTTTTTAGAAAGATTCCTTAATATATAATTTCTTTTTTTTTTTATTTTTTCAGAAATCATTTTATTTAAAAATATTGAATTTATATTATATCTATGGGAATAAGTAAATACATGAATTGATGATATATATAATTTTTTTAAAAAAAAATAAGTTTCTAAAAAATTTTTATATGTTTCCCCAGGAAATCCTACAATAATATCTGACCCTATATACGCATTTGGAATGTAATATCTTATTTTTTTTATTTTTTCCTCATATAATTCTTTTTGATATCTTCTTCTCATACTTTTTAGTATTTTATTACTTCCAGACTGTAAAGGTATATGAAAATGAGGTACAAAATATTTACTACGAGATAAGTATTCTATAATTTCATCTTTTAAAAGATTTGGTTCTATTGAAGATAATCTTATTCTTTTTTTTTCTTTTCTTTTTTCTATATGATTGTTTATAATTTGTATAAGATCAAAAAATTTAAAATTTTTTATATTTTTATTATATTTATAATCTCCAATGTTAATTCCAGTCAATACTATTTCTTTAACTCCTTTATCAAAAATTAAATCTATATAATTTAATATATTTTTTATCTCTTCAGAACGAGAGAAACCTCTTGAAATAGGTATAGAACAATAACTACATTTATAATTACATCCATCTTGTATTTTTAAGAAAGAACGAGTTCTATTCTCAATAGAGAATGATGAAATAAAATTAAAATTTTTATTTATATTTATTTTTTTTTCATATTTATCATTTTTAATAAAATTAATAATATCAAATTTATCTTTATTATTTAAAACTAAATCAATTCCATCTATGGATGATATTTTTTCATAATCATATTGTGCATAACATCCAATAGCTACAATTTTTGATTTAGAATTTTTTCTAATTGCATAACGAACTAAATATTTCAGTTTATTTTCTGCATTATTTGTAACAGAACAAGTATTAATTATGTATATATCTGCGAAATCATTGAAGTTTACATGTTCATAATCTGAAATGGAAAACTTTCTTTTTATAGTAGATGTTTCTGCATAATTTAATTTACATCCTATAGTATAAAATGCTATTTTTTTTTTTTCATATTCAATTAAATTAAGAAGATAAATAATCTATAATTCCTTCATGATTAGGTTTTATAGTTTTATCTCCAATATTCCAATTTGCAGGACATACTTCACCTATTTTTTCAAAAGTTTGTAGAGCATCTATAATACGTATTGATTCTATTACATTTCTACCTAAAGGTAAGTCATTTATTAAAATATGTCTTATAATACTTTTTTTATCTATTAAAAATAAACCTCTATAAGCCACTAACTCTCCTCCATCTATTTTTACTAGATTATTATTACAATCACAATTCCAATATCCTGATAAAACTCCATAATTATATGATATAGTTTTATTTATATCTGAAACAATTGGATAAGTTACTCCATTAATTCCTCCATCTTTTTTTTTCATTTTAAGCCATGTAAAATGAGAATATTCTGTATCAGTAGATACTGCAACTACTTGTGTATTTCTTTTTTCAAAATCTGGTAAAAGTTTTTGAAACGCATATATTTCAGTAGGACATACAAAAGTAAAATTTTTTGGATAAAAAAATAATATAACATATTTTTTATTTTTATATTGTTCTATAGTAAAATTATGTACAATATCTTTTCCATTTAATACAGCACTAGCCTTAAAATAAGGTGCTTTTTTTGAAATTAATGTTTTCATTATAAATTTTAATTTTATTATTGCTAATTTAGAAAAAAATATTTAAGAAATATAAATATTATACATCTCTATTTAATTTTTTATTAATTTTATTTTTTAGGTTTGTTAAATAAATAATTCTATATAATAATAACTTTTTATTATTGTCTTTTGTATTATTATAATTTATAATTTCTTTTTTAATTAAAACTGATACATAAGTAGATTTATATCTTAACAAAATTTCGTATAAATATATCTTTAATTTTTTTTTTGTATAAAAAATATTATTTTTATTAACTTTTTTTTTAAAATTATTATTTTTAATTTTTTCAAAAATATTTTTATTTTTTTCTGATAAAAAAGAAATATTCCAATATTTAAAATAATATATTATTACATCTAATATTGATATCAGTTTATTATCTTTTTTTTTTATTTTTTTTTCTCCATATATTATAATAAATCTAATTAATTTTTCTTCTAATGGTATTAATTTTTTTTTCAAATATGTGTAATTTATTATTTTTTTATTATTATTTTCTAATTTTTTTAATTCAAAAAATAAAGTTTTTTCACGTATTTTAAATACTCTTGATAATTCTTGTATATATAATTCTTTTTGTATTCCGTTATCGAGTTTCGATAAACTATTTAATATATTAAAAATCAACAGTGATTTTTTAATAATATCATCATCATTATGATATTTATCATAAACTTTTTGTTTAAAAGATATAAAATTATAACTATTTTTTCTCAAAAATATTTTTAAATCACATTTAGAATATTTTCTTGATATGGAATCTGGATCTTCTCCATTAGATAAAAATAAAATTTTTAAATTTATTTTGTGCTCCAATAATATATTAATCATTCTTAATGAAGCTTTTATACCAGCAATATCTCCATCATAAAAAATTATGATATTTTTTGTAAACTGTTTAATTAAGGATATTTGGTTTACAGTTATATATATACCAGAAGTAGAAACTACATTTTTTATTCCAGATTGATATAGTGATATTACGTCAGTATATCCTTCTACTATATAACAAATATCTTTTCTTAAGATATCTATTTTAGATTGGAATAATCCATATAATATTTTACTTTTTTTAAAAAGATCACTATCTGGTGAATTTATATATTTTACATTATTTGAATCATTAGTATTTCTTCCACCAAAACCAATAACTTGTCCATATAAATTATGTATAGGAAAAATTATTCTTTTTCTGAAATAATCAAAATATTTTGAATTTTTATATAAAACTAATCCTGATTTTATTAAATCATTTAATATAAAACCTTTTTTTAAAGAATTTTCTGTTAAATTTTCCCATGAATTAATAGCGTATCCTAATTCAAATTTATGTATTGTTTCTTTGTAGAATCCTCTATTATTTTGTAAATAATTTAAACCTTCTTTTATTCCTTCTTTATTAAAGAATAATTGATTAATAAATAATGATTTAGCATAATTTTTAATACAAAATAATTTATTTTTATATTTATAATTATTTTTTATTTCTATTTTAATATCATATTTACTTGCTAAGTAACGTATAGATTCTAAATATGTAAAATGTTCATATTCCATTAAAAAGCTAATAACATCTCCACCTTTTCCAGAACTAAAATCTTTCCATATTTTTTTTATAGGAGAAACAATAAATGATGGATTTTTTTCATTTGAAAATGGACTAAATCCTCTATAATTTATTCCAATTTTTTTTAATGGGATTAACTCTCCTATGACATCTTCTATACGAGAAATATATAATATTTTTTCTTTAATATTTTTAGGAATTACCATAATAAAATAAATTATTTTATTATTGTTTTATTAACTAATTTCTTTTAATTTTCGTATAATATTTTTAGGATTAGAATTAGAAAAAATTGTTGATCCAGAAACTAAAATATCTGCTCCATTTTTAAATACTAAAAAATAATTTTTTAAGTTAATTCCTCCATCTACTTCTATAAGAGCAGAAGAGTTTTTTTTTAAAATTAGATTTTTTAAATCTTTTATTTTATCATATGTATTATCAATAAATTCTTGTCCACTAAATCCTGGATTAACACTCATTACTAATACAAAATCAATATCATTAATAATATCTTGTAATAAAAAAATTGAAGTATGGGGATTTATTGCAACTCCTACTTTTAATCCATATTTTTTTATTAAAAAAATAGTTTTATGTAAATGATAACATGCCTCATAATGAATATGTATATGATCAGCTCCGCTATCTTTAAAATTTTTTATATACAATTCAGGTTTTACAATCATTAAGTGGACATCTATAGGTTTATGTGTAAATTTTTTTATATTTTTAATAAATGAAAATCCGAAAGATATATTATCTACAAAAGATAAATCCATTATATCTAAATGAAACCAATCAGCTTCACTTTCATTTAACATTTTTATATCACGATATAAAAATGATAAATTTGCTGATAATAAAGATGGAGCTATAATTTTTTTCATATAAAAAATTCATTAATTCCTATTTTTGAAAAACCACCATCATGATATAAGTTTTGCATTGTTACTTTTCTTGTTAAATCTGAAAATAACATTATTATGTAATTAGCGCAATCTTTTGACGAAGCATTCCCTAATGGAGATATTTTATCAGACATACACAAAAATTTATCTATTTTTTTAATAGATTTAGATGATCTAGTAATAATAGGAGATTGAGATACTGTATTAACTCTAACTTTTTCTTTTATTCCCCAATAATATCCAAAATTTCTAGCAATACTTTCTAAATAAGATTTGTAATCAGACATATCTGAGTAAAATGGAAAACTACGATTAGAAGCAATATAAGTCAATGCTACAATTGATCCCCATTTATTCATTGCTTTTTTTTCCCATGCTACTTTCATAATTTTATGAAAGGATACAGAAGAAATATCCCATCCTTTTTTTAAAAAATCATAATTTAATTTTGTATAACTTATTTTTTTTCTTATATTTACAGACATAGCAATAGAATGAAGTATAAAATCTATTTTTCCTTCTAGAAAATATAAAGCTTTTTCAAATAGAATATTTAAATCTTTTATAGAAGTTGCATCTGCAGGAATAATTATTGATTCTGTTTTATTAGATAGATATTTTATATTACCCATTCTTATTGATACAGGTGTGTTTGTTAATACAAATTTTGCTTTTTCTTCATAAGCTTTTTCTGCAACTTTCCAGGCTATAGAATATTCATCCATAGCACCAAATATAATACCTTTTTTACCTTTTAAAAGATTATAAGACATAAATAATTAAATTTTAAAAAATATCTTTTATTATTGATAAATAATCTAACTTTTCCCAAGTAAAAAGTTCTACGTTTTTTTTTATAGGATTACCCATTATATCAAAAAAAATTTTTGAAACTTTTTTAGGATTTCTTCCCATATGTCCATATACAGAAGTTTCTTCATATATTGGTTGACGTAAATTTAATCTTTTTTCTATTGAAAATGGTCTTAAATCAAACGTTTTATTTATATTATTTGCGATTATTTCGTCTTTAATATTAACTTTTGATTTACCATAAGTATTTACAAATACATTAATAGGATAATCAATTCCTGCAATATAAGATATTTGTAGTAAAACTTCATCTGATAATCCAGATGCAACAATATTTTTAGCTATATGTCTAGCTTCATATGCTCCAGATCTATCCATTTTAGATGGATCTTTTCCAGAAAATGCTCCACCTCCATGTGCACCTCTTCCACCATAAGTATCAACTATAATTTTTCTACCAGTTAATCCTGTATCACCATTAGGTCCACCTATAACAAATCTTCCAGTAGAATTTATATAATATTTTGTACGATCTGTAAATAATTTTTTATTTTCTTTTGATAAAAAATTATTTTTAAATCTAGGTATTAGTATGCTTTTAATATCTTTTATAATTTTTTTATTCATATTTATTGAAGTATCAAAATCGTCATGCTGAATAGAAATTACAACGGCATGAACATGTATCGGTATATCTTCTTTAGAATATTCTATAGTTACTTGAGATTTTGCATCTGGTCGTAAATAATTCATTTTATGTCCTTCATTTCTTATTTTTGATAATTCTTTTAATAAATTATGAGAAATGTATAAAGATAAAGGAATATAATTATTCGATTCTTTAACTGCATATCCAAAAACAATACATTGATCTCCAGCCCCTCTATTTTTTTTATTATTTTTTTCTATACCATTTAATAAATCAATAGATTGTCCATGAATGGATGTTAATATACCGCAAGAATCTGAATTAAAATTATACTCATTTTTAGTATATCCTATTTTTTTAAGTGTATTCCTACATATTTTATTTACGTTAACCCAAATTTTTGAATTAACTTCTCCAGAAACTATTACTTGTCCTGTAGTTACCATTGTTTCTAAAGCAACTTTAGAATTAGGATCAAATGCTAAAAAATTATCTAGTATAGAATCAGATATTTGATCTGAAATTTTATCAGGATGACCTTCAGAAACTGATTCACTAGTGAATAGATAAGACATTTTTGTTAAAATTATTACATAATTTTATTCTGAATATTGATAGATTCTTTATGCAATAATTTAAATATATTTTCAATAAATTCTTTTGATATTCCTAAATTTTTTCCTATTTCTATAGAATTTTCCATAACAGACTTCCATCTATTTGGTTGTAAGGTTTTTATATTTAATTTTTTTTTCAAAATTCCTAATTTTTTAGAGATATTGATTCTTTCTGATAATATTGATATAATATTTTCATCTAATTCATCTATCAAAATTCGTAAAGAATTTATTTCATTTTTATATTTATCTCCTTTATCTTTTTTTATGTCAATAATTTTATTTAAAAAATTTAATAAATAATTTGGATTAATTTGTTGCTTAGAGTCACTCCATGCATTATCTGGATCACAATGGGACTCTATCATAAGTCCATCACATTTAAAATATTTTATTGACTTAATTGATACATCAAATATTCTATCTCTATTACCACAAATATGAGAAGGATCACATATAATAGGTATTCTTGGAATAAGTTTTTTTATATATAATAATATATCCCAATTTGGATGATTACGATATTTTAAGCTTTTATAACAAAAAAAACCACGATGTATTAATCCTAATTTTTTAATTCCTTTTTCATATAAACGTTCTAAAGCTCCAATCCATAATTCTATATCTGGATGAATTGGATTCTTTATTAAAACAATTCTTTTATTATCGTTTTCTAATGATTCCGCTATTTCTTGAACAACAAAAGGACTTGTTGTACTTCTTGCACCAATCCATAGAATATCTATATCATAATTTATACATAATTCAACATGTTTAGCATTAGCCACTTCAGTGGCTACCATTAGTCCTGTATTTTTTTTAACTTTATTTAACCATTTTAATCCATTTTCTCCAACACCTTCAAAATTACCTGGTTTAGTTCTAGGTTTCCATATTCCAGCTCTAAAAACACTTACATATGATTTATTAAACTTATTTGCAGTATCTAACATTTGTTTTTCACTTTCTGCACTACAAGGCCCAGATATTATAAAAGGTTTATTATTCTTATCAATCCAATATCTATCTATATTATTATTTAATTTATCCATTATAATAATTAATTAAGTTACACAATATTTTTTTTTAATTATATATTATATCATTTCATTTATATTATATTTTTTTAAATATTTATGAATTTTTTCAAAATTTTTTTTTAATAAAAGATTTTTAAATGATTCTAAAAAATTTATATATAAACTTATAGCATTAATTAAATTATATTTATTTTCTAAAAAAATAGGTGTCCATGTGTTAGGACTACTTTTTGATAAACGTGTAGTAGAAATTAATCCATTTCCAACCATTTTAATAAGTTTTTTTTTGTCATACATAAATTTTTCAAAAATTGTTCTAGATAATACAAAAGATATTACATGAGGTAAATGTGATATATATGACATATATATATCATGATCTTTAGATCTCATGTAACTAATATCCATTTTTAGAAAATTTAAAATTTTCTCAGTTATTAATAATGCATCAGGATCACTTAATTTTTTATCACAAATAATACAATTTTTTTTATAGAAAAGATTACTGTTAGAATATTTAGGTCCTGAATTTTCTATTCCAGCAATTGGATGAATAGCGACAAAACGACCTCTATTTATATTAGAAAATACACTTTTGCATATACTGTATTTAGTGGATCCAGTATCAAACACTACTTGTTTATTATTTATCTTTTTAAGAATACCATCTAATATTTTTACTATTTCATTTACAGGAATAGATAATATTATTATTGATGATGTTTCTATTAAATTTTTAAATGATGATACCTTTTTTATTATTCCTATTTTTATTGCGTAATCTAAATTTTTTTTATTAAAATCAAAACCTATAATATTATAATTATATTTTTTTAATGATAATCCTATTGATCCTCCAATTAATCCTAATCCTATTATACCAATAGTTTTCATGAAAGAATTCTGTTTTTAACTTCTTTTAAAATTTTTACTGAAGAACAAAAAAATCTAACATAACCTTTACCATTAGATCCAAAAATTCTTCCAGGAGTAATAAATATATTATATTTTTTTAAGAATTTATCTGACCATTTTAAATCATCATCATAATTAGCTAATTTTGCCCAAACAAAAATTCCTGATTTATTATATTTTGAATATTGAATATTCAAAATATCACAAATTTCCCATATAATTTTTCTACGATTAGAATATTCTTTATTTAATGTTTTAAACCAATCTTTATCATATTTCATTGCTTCTACAGCACCAATCTGAATTGGATAATACATACCTGAATCCATTTGACTTTTAACTTTTAAAATATTTTTAATAAAATCTTTTTTACCTATTATCATACCTATTCTCCACCCAGGCATATTATAACTTTTGCTTAATGAATTTAATTCTATTGCTATGTTTTTAATTTTAATATTTTTTATATTAAAAATACTTATATAACAATTATTAGTTATACAGCTATAAGGATTATCATACACAATAAGAATATTATTTTTTTTAGCTAAAAAAGCTAATTCTTCTAATTTTTCTATATTAATATTAGCACCTGTTGGCATGTGAGGATAATTTATCCAAATAATTTTTACTTTTGATAAATCTATTGATTTTAAATATTTAATGTTTGGAAGCCAATTTTCATTTTCATTTAAATTATAATAAATAATTTTTGCACCTAAAAGTTTAGATACAGAAGTATAAGTTGGATATCCAGGATTTGGAATTAGAACTTCATCCCCTTTATCTAAATAACACATACTTATATACATAATTCCTTCTTTTGATCCTATTAATGGTAAAATTTCACTATAAGGATCTATATTTACTTTATATATTTTATTATACCAGTTAGAAATTGATTTTCTTAAAATATCTAATCCTATTGAACTTTGATAATAATTTGCATATTTTAATTCTGATGCCTTTTTCATTTCAGAAATGACACTTTTTGGAGGAAGAATATCTGGATTACCAATTCCCAAATTAATAACTTTTATTCCATTTTTTTTTAATTCATTAAGTTCTCTCATTTTTTTTGAGAAAAAATATTCCGATATGTTATCTATATTTTTAGATTTTGTAATCATATATATTCAGTTATAAATCCCGTTTTTATATTCTCCCATAATTAATATTTTATTAAGAAATGAAATTTTTTTTATTTTTTTTTTCATTTTTTCATAATTATTTATATTATCAAATACAATATCTATATAAAAGGAATATTCCCATGGACTATATACAATTGGTATTGATTGTATTTTAGTCATATTTATCTTGAAATTTGATATTAAACTTAATATTTTAGATAAACTACCTGTAGTGTGTGATATATTTAATATTAATGACGCCTTATTAAAAATATTGTTATATTTTTTATCACTACTATTTTTACTACTTTTCAGTATAAAAAATCTTGTGAAATTATTATTTATAGTTTGAATATTATTATATAAAATTTCTAATCCATATTCAATAGATGCTTTTTTTGACGCAATTGCTGCTATTTTTTTTTTTTTATTATAAGAAATATATTTTGCAGCGGCAGCTGTATCAGAATATTCAGATATTTTTATATAGTTGTATGTATCTATGAATAATTGACATTGTAATAATGCCATAGGATGAGATATAATTTCTTTTATGTCTTCTATTTTTTGTCCTGGATATGCTATTAAATAATGTTTTATAGGAATAAATATTTCTCCTATAATTTTTAAATTATATTCATAAATAAGATTATAATTTGTTAAAATAGTTCCAGCTATAGTATTTTCTATTGCCATAACTCCAAAATCTACATCAGATTTTGCTACATAAGATGCTAGTTCTCTAAAAGAATAACATTCCATTAATTGGAAATCATAGTTTTCAAAATATTTAGAAGCAGCAGAATGATGAAAACTACCTTTTATTCCTTGTATTGCTATTACATTCATTAAGATAAAATATTTATAAAGTTTTTATCTTTTTTTTATATATATAAAAATTATTTTTTTTTAGAATTATGGGATAATATTTCAAAGTTTAATAAAAAATTATGTTTTCTATGTAAACTGATGTTTGCTTGATATTTTCCAATTGATTTTATTATTTTATTATTAATAATTTTTATATATTTTTTATTTATGTTAATTCCTTTTTTATTAATAAATGTTGAAATATCTTGATTACTAATAGATCCAAATATTTTTCCGTTTTTATTTTCTTTAACATAAATTTTTATTTTAAATTTTTCTAATTCTTTTTCTATCTTTTTTGATTTTTCAATTAAATATTTATCTTTTTTATGACGTTGCTTTAAAATTTCTTTATTATTCTTTATTGAACCATGTGATGCAAAAACAGCTAATCCTTTAGGGATTAAATAATTTCTTGCATATCCAGATTTTACATTAACTTCATCATATTTAAATCCTAAATTTTCTATATATTTTTTTAGTATAATTTTCATAATAAAAATTAAAATTTATCTTAAATCGTCTGTAATAAATGGTAATAATCCAATTTGTCTACATCTTTTAATTGCAGAATTTAATTTATTTTGATTTTTTTGCAAAGTACCTGTAATTCTACGTGGTAAAATTTTACCTTGTGCATTAAGAAATTTTATTAAAAAATTGGGATCTTTATAATCTATGAATTTAATATTTCTTTTATCAAAATAACAATATTTTTTTTCTACTTTAGTTTCTATTTTAATAGGAGATAAATATCTAAGATCATTTTCTGATGATTTTTTTATTTTTATTTTATTATTATTATTTTTTTTTTTTTTTTTTTTATTTTTTTTTTTTTTTTTTTTTTTTTTTTTTTTTTTTTTTTTTTTTTTTTTTTTTTTTTTTTTTTTTTTTTTTTTTTTTTCTTTTTTTTTCATATTCAACACCATACTTATTTAACTTAATTATTAAAAAACGTAAAATTCGTTCATCTTGTTTTAATTTTAATTCAAAATTATTAATTAAACTAGGATTTAACATGAATTCTAATAAATGGTAACATCCACTTTGTTTTTTTTTTATAGAATAAGATAATTTTTTTAGTCCCCAATGTTCTTTATTAATTATTTTACCTTTTTTTTCAATTAGATAATCTTGGTATTCTTTAGCAGTACTTTTTGCTTGATCATCAGACAATATTGGGGTAATTATCATAATAGATTCATAATGTTTTTCAAACATAAGTAAATTATTTTAATAATAAAATATGATATTAAAATCAATTTTAATATACTTGAGATTCTATTTTTTTTATAAATTTTTTTATTCTTTTTATACTTTGTTTTTTCCCTATCATTTCTAAAATTTTGAATAGCTCAATTCCTTTAAGAGAACCTACTATAGAAAATCTTATCAATTTCATAAAAAATTTCTTGTTTTCTAATTCAGAGAATATACATTTTAATTCATTAAATGAATTAAAATTTAATTTATTTAACAATATATTTATATTTTTTATAACATAATTTTTATCTTTTATTTTAGATATAAAACTTTTATCATAATTATCAGGTTCTATAAAAAAATAATAAGTGTGATCCCATATTTCATATATAAAATTTATTCTATCAATTGTTAGATCAATAACTTTCCATAAAAAGTTATTATCAAATAAAATAGAACGATTTTTTAATTCTTTTGCAAGAAATAAAAAAATTTTATTTTTATTTTTAATAATGTATTGTTTATTAAACCAAATTGCTTTTTTTTTATCAAAAAAAACACCAGACTTATTAATTTTTTTAATTGAAAAAAAATTAACTAATTCTTCTAAAGAAAAAATTTCTCTATTATTACCAGGATTCCATCCTAACATAGCTAACATATTAATAAAAGCGTCTGGAAAATATCCTAATTCTTTATATCCATAAATTTTTTTATTTGTACTTGGTTCTTTCCATTCAATTGGAAATAATGGAAATTTGAAATAATTTAGATTTCTCTTACTTATTTTACCCTTTCCATTTTTATTTAAAATCAATGGTAAATGAGCAAAATTTGGTGGGGCCCAACCGAAAGATTTATATATTAATATATGTATAAACATAGAAGATATCCATTCTTCACCTCTTAATACATGAGTAATCTTCATTGTATAATCATCAATAGTGTTAGCCAAATGATATGTTGCCATTCCATTTGATTTTAATAATACTTTATCATCTAAATAGTTTGTATTAAATTTTATGTCACCACGTATCATATCATTTACTTTTAATACTAATCCTGGTATAACTTTAAATCTTATTACATATGGTATGTTACATTTTAATTTTTTAATTAAATTTTCTTTTGTCATAGTTAGTGAATTATTTAAAGACATTCTAATTCTATGATCATAAGAAAAGTTTAATCCTAATTTTTTATATTCATTTCTTTTTATTTCTAAATCTTTATTTGTATCAAACGCATAATATGCATATTTATTTTTTAATAAATAATTTATATAAAATTTATATATATAACTTCTTTTGGATTGTATATATGGTTCGTAAGGTCCTCCACCATATCCAAATCCTTCATTAGGTTCTATTCCACACCATTTTAATGACTTTAAAATATATGATACAGCATTATGTAAATAACGATTTTGATCTGTATCTTCAATCCTAAGAATGAATTTTCCATTATATTTTTTAGCTAATAAATAATTATATAATGCAGTTCTTATACCACCTAAATGAATTGGTCCAGTAGGACTAGGAGCAAAACGTACTCTTATAATTGACATTACAAAAAATAATTATTTTCCTATACAAAATTTAGAAAAAATATTGTTTAATATATCATCATTTGTTATTTCTCCTGTTATTTCTCCTAAATATTTTAAAGAATTTTTAATATGTATTGATATCATGAGATATTCCAAGGGTTTTTTATTAAACAAATCAAAAGATATTAAAATTTCTTTTAATGATTTTTTTAATGCTTCATAATGTCGTATTTGGGTAACAATAATTTTATTATTTTTCAATTTGTCATTAAATAATTTAGATAAATTATCAGTAATATTTGTTATACCATTACAATTTTTTGCAGAAATTTCAAAGAAATATAACAAATTTGATTTAATACTAAAAATATCATTAAAACTTGATATATCAGACTTATTAGCTATTACAAATATAATTTTTTTTGTTTTCTTTAAAAAAGAAATATAATCAAAAATTTTTTTTTGTTTTTTTTCTCCTATAGAAGAATCAAAAACGTAAAATATCGCTTGAGATGTTTCAATTTTTTCTATTGTTTTATTAATTCCCATAATCTCTACAGAATTATTGGATTTTCGTAAACCAGCTGTATCAATAAAACGAAAAAGAATTCCATCTAATATAATTGTACTTTCTATACAATCTCTAGTTGTACCTTTAATAGGAGAAACTATTGATCTATTTTCTTTAACAATTTGATTAAATAAAGTAGATTTTCCTACATTTGAATCACCAATAATTGCTACATTTATTCCATTTTTTATAGAATTTCCTAATGAAAAAGATTCAACAATATATTTTAATTTACTTTTTATTTTTTTTAGATAATATATATTTTTTTTATAATTACAAATTAAATGTTCTTCAGAGAAATCTAATTCTAATTCTAATAAAGAAATAAAATCTATTAATTTATTTTTTATATTTTTTATTTCTTTAGCCAAAGATCCTTTAATATGTTGAATATTTATATCATTACACGATTCATTTTCTGAAGAAATTAATTCTGAAATTGCTTCGGCTTGAGTTAAATCTAACTTTTTATTTAAAAATGCACGTAACGTAAATTCTCCAGAACGAGCTAATCTCATTCCTTTATTTATTAGTAATTTTATTATATTTTTTTGTATATAATTGGATCCATGACATGATATTTCAATCATGTTTTCACCAGTATAAGAAAAAGGTGATTTAAAAATAGAAACTAATACTTGATCAAGTTCTTTATATTTAGTATTAAATGATTTATCTTTAATAAAACCTAAATGAATTGTATGTGTAGATTGTTTTAATAATTTTTTTCCAATTTTTATTGAATTAAAAACATTATCAACAATAGATATAGAATTTTTTCCAGAAATACGAATAACAGAAATAGCACTATGTCCTACAGGAGTTGCAGATGCAATAATTGTATCATCATTTTTTAATAACATAATAAAAATTTTTTAAAAATTATGACTAATATATCCATTTATGATTTTTATCATATTTTTCATAAAAATTTAAAAAAATTATATAAAAACAAAAAAGAATTAGATAATCTATTTTTTTTATTAACAACTCATGTTTTTAAATGTGATAAAACAGCTATATTACTAAAATTAATTAACAAAGATAAAATTAATTTTTTTTACAAAAAATTAATTAAAAAACTTTTGAAATTAAAACAATGTTTACCTATACAATATGTTATTGGGCATTCTATTTTTTTTGGAATGAAATTTATAGTTAATAAAAAAATTTTTATTCCTAGACCAGAAACTGAGGAACTTGTTAATTGGATTATTAAAAATCATTTAAATCAAAAAAATTTACAAGTTTTTGATTTAGGAACAGGTAGTGGATGTATTGGAATTACATTAAAAAAGAAACTTTTTATAGATAAAATTTATGCTATAGATTGTTATGATAATATTATTAATATTGCCAATAAAAATTCTGTGTTTAATAATTCAGAAATTTCTTTTATGAAAATAGATATTTTAAATAATTTAAATTCTATTCCAAAATCTTTTATAAATAAAAGTACAGTCAATATTGTAGTAAGTAACCCACCTTATGTAAAAATTTCTAGAAAAAAATTTTTACATAATATTATTCATTATGAACCGCAACATGCTATATTTGTTTCAGATAAAGATCCTATAATTTTTTATAAAAAAATTTCTTTATGGATAAAAGAAAGATTTTATGGTATTGTTTATGTTTATTTTGAAATAAACTCATTTTATTGTAAAGAAATATATTCTTTCTTGAAAAGAATAGGTTTTTTTAATATAAAAATAAAAAAAGATTTTCAAGGTTTATCAAGAATGATTTTTTCAAAATATATTAAATTTTAAAAATTATGAAAAATAAAGTAAATGAGAACATAATAAAAAAAATATATAAATTGAGAAAAGAATTATTACAATTTAATCATAAATATTATAATTTAAGTTGTTCAGAAGTCTCTGATTCATTTTTTGATAAAAAATTAAAAGAACTAATTTTTTTAGAAAAAAAATATCCGGAATTATATGATTCATCTTCTCCTACTATACAGATAGGTGCCCCTACTAATACTAATTATGAAAATCTTAAATCTTATAAATATAAAATGTATTCTATTAAAAATGCATATTCTATAAATGATTTGATAAAATGGAATAAAACAATAAAAAAATTGTTATATAACTATTCTTTTATTTGTGAATTAAAATATGACGGTATATCTATTAATTTGATTTATGAAAATGGGATTTTTAAACATGCAATAACTCGTGGAAACGGAAAAGAAGGCAAAAATGTTACAAAAAAAATTAAAAAAAATATTAAATCTATTCCTTTAAAATTAAAGGGTAATAATATTCCATTTTATTTAGAAATAAGAGGAGAGATTTTTATAAAAAAAGATAATTTTACAAAAATTAATAAAATTCGTTTAAAAAGTAAAGAAAATATTTATTTAAACATAAGAAATGCAGTAAGCGGTATTATTATTGGAAATAATGAAGAAAAAATTAAAAATGTTAATTTATCATTTATTGCATTTCATCTAATAGGTAAAGAATTTTCCACTCAACATGAGTCTTTATATCAAATGAATATTTGGGGATTTAAAACTCAATATTATACTACATGTGTATATAATAATTTAAATGGAGTATTCAAGTTTATAAAAAATTTGGAAAAAATAAAAAATAAATTA
Organism: Blattabacterium cuenoti; assembly: GCF_014252375.1. Classification (GTDB taxonomy): domain Bacteria; phylum Bacteroidota; class Bacteroidia; order Flavobacteriales; family Blattabacteriaceae; genus Blattabacterium; species Blattabacterium cuenoti_AH. Next base: position 285,723 of record NZ_CP059221.1, read on the forward strand.
CCATATCAAATAGATGGAATAGTAGTTAAAATAAATGAATATAAAAAACAATTAATTATAGGATATACAAAAAAATATCCTAAATGGTCAATTGCTTATAAATTTAAGCAAAGTACATTAGAGACAAAATTAATTAATGTTAATTATCAAATAGGTCGTACTGGAATAATTACACCTGTAGCTAGAGTAGAACCTATTTTTATTTCCGGGACTACTATAAAAAAAGTTACTTTATATAATAATGAATTTATTAAAAAAAATGATCTCCATTATGGAGATAGTATTCTTATAGAAAAAAGTGGAGATATTATTCCAAAATTAAAAAAAATAAATAAAGAAAAAAGATTTAATTTTACTACTCCTATTTTATTTTCAAAAAGATGTCCATCATGTAATAATAACTTAACAAAATTAAATAATTTATTTTATTGTAAAAACAATAATTGTTCATCAAAAAGAATTATGAAATTAATTCATTTTTCAAGCGAAAACGGTATGAATATAAAAAAAATTGGATTAGTTTATATAAAGAAACTGTATAATATAGGAGTATTATATTATTTACATGATTTTTTCTTATTGAAAAAAAATGATTTAATAAAAATAAGTAGAATAAAAAATAAATTAGCTGACAATATAATTAATAATATAAATAATTCAAAAAAAAACTCTTATCATAGAGTGTTATATTCTTTAGGAATTCCCCATGTTGGAGAATATATATCAAAAAAATTATCCAATAATTTTAATATTTATAATCTAATGAATGCAACTTATAAAAGTTTAATTTCAATAAACGGAATAGGAGAAAAAATAACTAAAAGTATTAGAAATTTCTTTTCAGATAAAGAAAATAAATATGTAATTAAAATGCTTATAAAATATGGACTAAATTTTTCAAATAAAAAAAATAACATAGATTCATTCATTAAAAATAAATCATTTGTGTTTACAGGAAAACTATTTGGCATTACTCGTAGAGAGGCAAAAAATATAATAGAATATGCTGGAGGAAAAGTATATAATAATATTAATAGTAAAGTCAATTTTATTGTAGTTGGAAAAAATTATGGGTCAAAATTAAAGAAAAGTAAAAATTTTTGTATAAAAATATTAACAGATAATTATTTTACATCAATATTAAAAAAGGAAGGATTAGTTTAAAAAAAATAAAATAAATATAAAAAATGATTTTTTTTTTCATAATAGAAAACAGTATATTTAATTTGTTAAACTATGAAATTAAGAAAAAAAATAACTATCATTCATTTGCATAATTATAAGCATTATTTAAGAATTCTAAGTATGAAATCTATTTTTTTATGTTACTAAAAAATATATTTTCCGAATATGGGTTTGAATCTGAAACTGAATTTATTCCATTAATGAGCCAAGATGAAGAAGATCAGCTTGTTAAAGGAGATATACCTAAACAACTATGTATCTTAACAGTGAGAAATATGGTTTTATATTCAGGTATTGTTTTTCCTATCATAGCAGGAAAAAGTGGGTCCATACAACTGTTACAAGATGCTTATGAATTAGATAAAACTGTAGGAGTATTAACTCAGAAAAATTCAGGAATAGAAAATATTAGTGAAAAAGATTTATATTCAATTGGAACAGTAGCTAAAATATTAAAATTATTAAAAATGCCTGATGGAAATACTACTGTTATTTTACAAGGTAAAAAAAGATTCAAAATTAATAAATTTATTCAAAATAATCCATATTTTAAAGCTGAAATAATTGCTTTGGAAGAAAAAAAACCTTCTTGTAAAGATAAAGAATATATAGCTTTAGTAGAATCAATAAAAGAAATTGCAATAAAAATAATTCAGGATAATCCAAATATTCCATCAGAAGCAAGCATTGCAATAAAAAATATAGAAAGTCCATCTTTTTTAATAAACTTTGTAGCAGCTAATATGAATTTAGCAACTAAGGATAAGCAAAAATTATTAGAATATAATGATTTGAAAAAAAGAGCAATGGAGACCTTACGTTTTCTAAATATTGAACATCAACAAATTAAATTAAAAAATGATATACAATCACGTGTTAGAAACGATATGGATCAACAACAGAGAGAATATTTTTTACATCAACAAATTAAAGCTATACAAGAAGAATTAGGAGATATTTCCTATGAAAAAGAAATTGAGGACATGCGTATAAAAGCATCTAAAAAGAAATGGCCTAAAGAAGCAAAAATACAATTCGATAGAGAATTATTAAAAATGCAAAGAACTAGTCCTCAAATGCCTGAATATACTGTACAAAGAAATTACTTAGAATTGATGATAGATTTACCTTGGGAAAAATATTCTAAGGATAGTTTTGATTTAGAATATGCATATAAAATATTGAATAGATACCATTATGGTTTGGATAAAATAAAGGAACGTGTTATAGAATACCTAGCTGTATTGAAATTAAGAGGTGATATGAAGTCTCCAATTTTATGTTTTTATGGTCCTCCAGGAGTGGGAAAAACTTCATTAGGAAAATCTATAGCTATTTCGTTAAAAAGAAAATATGTACGTATTTCATTAGGAGGATTACATGATGAATCAGAAATACGTGGACATAGAAGAACTTATATTGGTGCAATGCCAGGAAGATTATTACAATCTATACGAAAAGTTGGAACATCAAATCCTGTTTTTGTTATAGATGAAATTGATAAAATAAGTATAGGTAATAATGGCGATCCTTCTTCTGCAATGTTAGAAGTTTTAGATCCAGAACAAAATACATCCTTTTATGATAATTTTTTAGAGATAGGTTACGATTTATCAAAAGTATTATTTATTGCTACAGCAAATTCTTTATCTCATGTACAACCAGCTATTGTGGATAGAATGGAAATTATAGAAATTAATGGATATTCTATAGAAGAAAAAATACAAATAGTAAAGAAACATATTTTACCTAAACAATTAAAAGAAAATGGATTAAAAAAATCTGATTTAATTATAGGAATTAAACAAATAGAAAAGGTTATTGAAAGTTATACTAGGGAATCTGGGTTAAGAAATATTGAAAAACATATAGCTAAGTTAGCTCGTTATGCAGCTAAACATATTGCAATGGATAAAAAATATATTAAACGTTTGAACATTGATAAAATAGAAAATATTTTAGGAATTCCTAGTGATCCAGATCGTTATGAAGAAAATAATGTACCAGGTGTTGTAACTGGTTTAGCTTGGACAAGTTTCGGAGGAGATATTTTATATATTGAATCAATTTTATCTAAAGGAAAAGGAAATTTAAGTCTTACTGGAAACTTAGGTGAAGTTATGAAAGAATCTGCTACAATTGCATTACAATATATTAAATCTAATTACAAAGAATTTAATATAGATCCAATTATGTTTGAAGAAAAAAATGTACATGTACATGTTCCTGAAGGAGCTGTACCTAAAGATGGACCTTCAGCAGGCATAACTATGTTAACATCTATGGTATCATGTTATACAAAAAGAAGATTGAAACCTAATTTAGCAATGACTGGAGAAATTACTTTAAGAGGTAAAGTACTACCAGTAGGTGGTATTACAGAAAAAATTTTAGCTGCTAAAAGAGCTAACATAAAAGAAATAATTCTTTCAAAAGAAAATAAAAAAGATGTAGAAGAAATTAAACAAGAATATTTGAAAGGATTAACTTTTAATTATGTAAAAAATATGAATGATGTTATTCATTTATCTTTATTATGAATTCATTATAGTATGAATATGATTGTATGATTAAAAATAATGAATATTTAATAAAATTATCAAAAAAATACGGTACTCCATTATACATATATGATTCTTATAAAATTTATCAACAATATAAAAAAATGATAAATTATTTTAAAGGAATAAAAAAGTTTATTATTAATTATGCATGCAAAGCAAATACTAATTTAAACATATTAAAATTTTTTAAAAACTTGGGAAGTGGATTAGATGCAGTTTCTATTCAAGAAGTAAAAATTGGATTAATGGCAGGATTTAGTCCTAAAGATATTATATTTACTCCTAATTGTGTTTCAATTAAAGAAATAATAAAAGCCGTTAAATTAGGAGTTAGAATAAATTTAGATAATTTATCTATATTAGAACAATTTGGTGAATATTTTCCAAATTATTCTGTAGGGATTAGAATTAATCCACATATAATGGCAGGTGCTAATTTAAAAACTTCAGTTGGTCATATCGATTCTAAATTTGGAATTTCTTTTTATCAAATACCTCATGTAAAAAGAATATTAAAAAATACAGGAATAAAAATAAACGGATTTCATATGCATACTGGGTCTGATATATTGGATATTAAGTCTTTTTTAGAAGGGGCTAAAATACTATTTAAAATAGCATTAGGATTTCCTAAAGTTGATTATATAGATTTAGGAAGTGGATTCAAAGTTTCGTATAAAAAAAAAGATATAAAAACAGATATTTCAACTTTAAGTGATAAAATTACAAATGATTTTAACAATTTTTGTAAAAATTATGAAAATAAAAATTGCATAACTTTAATTATTGAACCAGGTAAATTTTTAGTTAGTGAATCCGGATATTTTTTAGTTAAAGTTAATGTTATTAAGCATACTACTTCAACTGTTTTTGCTGGAGTTGATTCGGGATTTAATCATTTTTTACGTCCTATGTTTTATGATGCATATCACAATATTGAAAATATTTCTAATCCTAATGGATGTTCACGTTTTTATACTGTAGTTGGATATATTTGTGAATCAGACACATTTGGATTAAATAGAAAAATATCTGAAATTCATGAAGGTGATATTTTATGTATAAAAAATGCTGGTGCTTATTGTTATTCTATGTCCTCAAATTATAATTCTCGTTATAGACCATCTGAAGTTATGATATTAAATGGAAGAGATTTTCTAATAAGAAAAAGAGAAACTATGAAAGATTTAATAAAAAATATTGTTGAAATTCCAATATAAATATTAGGAGAGATGGCAGAGTGGTTAATTGCGGCGGTCTTGAAAACCGTTGAGGACTTACCTCCGGGGGTTCGAATCCCTCTCTCTCCGTTTTTTCGTTTTTTTTTATTATAAATTTAATTTTTTTAATTGTTTTTCAATCTCTTTATTTGTTATTTTTTTAAAAAGTAGTTTTCCATTTCCTAAAATATGTCCAGGAGATAATATTTTATTCGTTTTTTCAATTTTATTCCATAACATAAGTTTTGAACGAATCATACATAACAATTTTTTTGATCCATGAGGAATAAATAATTCTGAAATTTGAGCTAACATTGCTACAATTTGTATAGATATATACATAATTGTATCTATACGTTTTTTATCATTTTGATTCCATGGTTCTTCAGAAGTTAAATATTTATTTCCATCTCTAGCTAAATTCATAAAACATGTTATGGATTCTCTAAATTTATAATTTATTATAAAATTAGCTATTTTAGATGGATAACTTTTAATTTTTTTTAAAATGTATTTATCATTTTTATATAAAATTCCAGGATATGGAACTATTCTATTGTTATATTTTTTAATCAAAGTCATACATCTATTTACAAAATTACCTAGTATTGCTACTAGTTCCGTATTATTCCTTTTTTGAAAATCTTTCCAATAGAAATTACTATCTTTTTTTTCTGGCATATTTGTAATTAACATATAACGTAAAGAATCTTGTTGATTTGGAAAATCATTTAAATATTCATGGACCCATACGGCCCAATTTTTTGAAGTTGATATTTTTTTATTTTCTAAATTTAGAAATTCATTAGCAAGAACTTCATGTGGTAAAATATATTTTTGATCACATGCTTTTAAAATAATTGGAAATATAATAGAATGAAATACAATATTATCTTTTCCAATGAATTGAATAAGTTTAGTATTATTACTTTTCCAATAAGAAATCCAATTAATTTTTTTTATATTAGATAATTCTATTGTAGAGGAAATATAACCTATAGGAGCTTCAAACCATACATATAAAACCTTTTTTTTTCTATTAGGAACTGGTATTCCCCAATCTAAATCTCTAGTTATTGAACGAGGTTTTAATCCTTTATTTAACCATGATTTTACTTGTCCATATACATTTATTTTCCAATTTTTCTTAATTGAAATCCAATCTTTTATAAAATCTTGATATTTATCTAAAGGAATATACCAATGTTTTGTTTTTTTTAAAATAGGAGTATTACCACTTATAATTGATATTGGATTTATTAATTCTTCTACAGATAATGAATTACCACAATTTTCACACTGGTCTCCATAAGCTTCTTTTTTACAAAACGGACATATTCCGTTTATGTATCTATCTGATAAAAATTGTTTAGATTTGTTATCATAATATTGATTAGAAATTTTTTCAAAAATTTTTTTTTTATCATGAAGTCTATTAAAAAAAGAAATAGAAGTTTTATGATGAGTTTTGTTAGAAGTTCTAGAATAATTATCAAATTGTATTTTTAAATCAATAAAACAATTTTTTATCATATTATGATATTTATTTATAATTTCTATAGGAGTTTTTTTTTCTTTTTTTGCTTGTATTGAAATAGGTGCTCCATGTTCATCTGAACCAGATATAAATATTACATCTTTTTCTTTTCTTCTAAGAAAACGAACAAAAATATCTGCTGGCAAATAAACTCCAGACAAATGACCAATATGAATTGGTCCGTTTGCATATGGTAACGCTGCAGTTACTATATATTTATTGTATTTTTTCATACTATGCTAAAAAATTAATAACTAATATAATGAATAATAAAAAAGAATTATTTTTAATAGATGCATTTCCCATAATATATCAAAGTTATTATGCATATATAAAAAATCCACTTTTTACATCATTTGGTCTTAATACCTCACCTATAGTAAATTTTACTAATTTTTTAATAAAAATATTAAATGAAAAAAATCCAAGTTATATGGGTGTAATTTTTGATGGAGGAAAAAAAAATTTTAGAAATAAAAAATATAAAAAATATAAAAAAAATAGAAAAAAAACTCCTATAGAAATTATTTTATCTATTCCATACATAATTAAAATTTTAAAAGCATTTAAAATATTGTATATTAATTCTAATAATGGATATGAAGCGGATGATATTATTGGAACTATTGCTAATAAAGCAGAAAATTGTGGATATACTGTTTATATTATATCTTTAGATAAAGACTTTTTACAATTAATAACAAAAAATATTAAAGTATATTTACCTCCTTTTAGAGGAAAAAAAAGTAAAATATTAGAAATAGATGATATAAGGAAAAAATTTGATGTAGAACATCCAAAACAACTTATAGACTTATGGAGTATGATGGGAGATTCTTCTGATAATATTCCAGGATTACCTGGAATAGGAGAAAAAAATGCAAAAAAGTTTATAAAAAAATATGGAACTATCGAAAAGTTATTAAATTCAGTAGATTCAGATAATTTTAATAAAAATATTAAAAAAAAAATTGAGACAAATAAAGATATAGGTTTTTTATCTAAACAATTGGTTACAATAGTAACTAATATACCAAATATTAAATTTAATGAAAATGAATTCTTTTTAAAAAATCCTAATTTTTTTTCTATAAAAAATATTTTTAAAGAATTAGAATTTTTTACTTTATTTAAAAAAGCTTATAGATATTATAAAAAAAAAAAAAATTAATTATATATATTATTTTTAGTGATATAATTCCATACTTTATTATCAAGTAACGATCTAATATTTTTTCCTTTTTTTATCGAATTTCTAATAAAAGAAGAAGATATATCAATAATTGGAGCGTTTTTTAAAAAAATTATTTTTTTTACATTATGATATATAGGAATATTAAATTTCCCCAATCTAGGATAAACAATAATTTCATTTTCACTCAAAATTAATTTGTAATTCTTCCATTTTTTTAAAGAACAAAGAATATCTTTTCCAATTAAAAAATAAAATTTTTTAGTAGGATACTTCATTTTAATTATATTAATAGTATTAATAGTATAAGAAGGATAAAATCTAGATTCAATATCTAAAACATACATTTTTTCAAAATTTTTTATTGCCATTTTTACCATTATTTCTCTTATATTATAATCAATAATATTATTTTTTAAAGGATTTTTAGGAGATACAATAAACCAAATATACTTAATATTTTCTAAAAACTCTAATACATAATTAGCAATAATTACGTGTCCTATATGAATGGGATTAAATGATCCAAAGTATAATACTGTATTATTTTTAATCATAAAAAATATAAATTATTATAATTAGTATATATTAAATAAATAAAATTAATAAATGAAAAAAAATAATAAAATAAAAAGCATAATATTTGGATTGATTATGCTAGGAATTAGCATTTTTTTAATTATTAGTTTTTTTTTATTTATTTATCAATTTACAAATAATGAATATCAATTAAACATTCTATTTAAGACAGAAATAACAATAAAAAATTTAGTAGGTAAAATAGGTTATATGATATCTTATTACTTGATATATTGTGGGATTGGTATTTGTGCTATATTTATTCCAATATTATTATTTATAATTGGATTACAAATTTTATTAAAAAAAAACACAATTTTTTATAAAAAAATAATATACAATTGTATTTTTTTTAGTATGTGTATATATTTATTTTATTACTATATTTATCCAAATAAAATAGGAATAATTAATGGTAGTTTAGGATTAAAAATAGTAAATATCTTTATATATTTTTTTGGTAAAATTGGAAGTTTTATAGTTGTTTTTATTAGTATAATAATTTATGCATTAGTTATTTATTCAAATATAAAAAAAAAGTATAATATTAAAAAAATACAATTTTATTATAATTTAATAATAAAAATATTAAATAATTATATTGAAACAATAATTTTAGAAAAATCTAATAATATAGAATCTAATTCTAGTAATCTTTTGGAAAAAAGATTAGTAAAAAAAACATTATATCCTGTTATAGGATTAGAATCCAATGCTATTGCAGACATTAAACCAGAAAATATTGAATTTTTTATAAAATCTAATAAAAAAAAAATAAAGGAAATATTTGATTACTACAAAATAAAAATATTAAAAATAAATGCTACTGTAGGTCCATCAATTACTTTATACGAAATAATTCCTCATATAGGGGTTCGTTTATATAAAATAAAAAATTTAGAAAAAGAAATTGCATTAAATTTATCTGCTAAATCTATACGTATAATAGCTCCTATTCCTGGAAAAGGATCGATAGGAATAGAAATACCTAATAATAAACATTATTTAATTAATATTAATGAAATTCTTTTTTCAAAAGAAAGTAAAGAAAAAAGTTTTAATAAAGAATTACCAATTTTATTAGGAAAAACAGTTTTTAATGAAATTTTTATAGTAGATTTAACAGAAATGCCTCATTTACTAATAGCTGGGGCTACTGGTCAAGGTAAATCTGTAGAATTAAACGTTATAATAATTTTTTTATTATATAGGAAAAAACCAGAAGATATCAAGTTTATTTTAATTGATCCAAAAAAAGTAGAATTATCTATATATAAAAAAATATCAGATTATTATTTTGCAACAATTCCAAATTTTAAGGGAAACGAAATTATTACTTCTTTACAAGAAGTACATGATATATTAAATTCTTTATGTAAAGAAATGGATAAAAGATATTCTATTCTAGAGAAATATCAAGTTAGAAATATTAAAGAATATAATAAAAAAAAATGTAAATATTCAAAAAAATTACATTTACCTTATATAATATTAATTATAGATGAATTTGCAGATTTGTGTTTATCTTCTAATTACAAAAAAAAATCAATTGAAAAATATATAATTCGTTTAGCTCAACTTGCTAGAGCAGTAGGTATTCATTTAATTATAGCGACTCAACGTCCATCTGTAGATGTTATTAGTGGATTAATAAAATCTAATTTTTCTTCAAGAATTGCATTTAAAGTAAGTTCTAAGATAGACTCAAGAACTATATTAGATTGTTCAGGAGCAGAAAAATTAATAGGAAATGGAGATTTGTTATTTTATAACAAAAATGAAATAATACGATTACAATGTCCTTTTATAGATTCCTCAGATATTAAAAAAATTGTTAATTATTATGGAAATAAATTCAGTAAAAAAAATAAATATTTTTTACCGAATCCGTAAAATATGGAATAATATAAAAATTTTTAAAAAATTGGATTTATATATAATTTATTCATTTATAATTCCATTTTTTGGAATATTTTTTTTGACATTTGTTATATTTATAATACAATTTTTATGGAGTAAAATGAATGAACTATCTGATAAAGATATTAGTATATTTATTATTATAAAATTTATATTTTGTTTTGGTATATGTACTATTCCATTAATAACTATAATATCTATATTACTTTCAACTATAATAACATTTGGAGAATTATCAGAAAATGGAGAATTAACAGTTATTAAATCTTCAGGAATTTCATTATTTAGAATAATGTTACCAATATTTTGGATTACTATGATATTATCAATAGGATTATATTTATTTTCTGATTTTATTATACCAAAAGCAGAAATAAAAATAAAAGAATTAGGATATAAAATAATATATACTTATCCTTCTTTAAAATTAAAAGAAGGAGTTATTAATAACATTGGAGAAAATTTTTTTATTAATATAGAAAAAAAATTTAAAAATAATTATTTTTATAAAGTAATAATATTTTTTTATGACGATTATTCAAATATAAATACAATTTTTTCTAAAAAATGTAATATAATTTTTAATAAAAAAAATAAATTTATTCAATTAAAATTAATTAATGGATTTATTTACAAAGAAAATAATGAAAAAAATAAAAAATACATACCAAATTATTATATAGTAAATTTTAATACTTTAATAAAAAATTTTAAGTTTCCCTATTTTTCTTTTGAAGAAATTAAAAATATGAATGATGATTATAAATATAAAAAAACAACAGAATTAATAAAAAAAATAAAATTTTTAAAGAAAAAAAAAAATCATATAAATATTAATAAAATAAATAAAATAAAATTAGAAATATATAAAAAATTAACATTTCCAATAACATGTATTATTATGTTTTTTATAGGTGCACCATTAGGTGCTATAGTAAAAAAAGGAGGAATAGGTTATCCAACTATTATTGCTTTAACTATATATAGTCTATATTATATTATATTAACTATAACTAAAAATAAAGTAGAAAAAGAAGAAATAATTCCTTGGATAGGAATATGGATTCCAAATTTTGTTTTATTATTATTTAGCATATTTATTACTAATAAATCTATAATGAACGATTCTTAGTCTTACTTAAAATATGATACAATAAATATGATATTTCTTAATGTTAAGAATACAAATTTTGATAAAATTGAAGATGCAATAAATGAAATTAAAAATGGAAAAATAATTATTGTAGTTGATCATAAAAATCGTGAAAATGAAGGAGATTTTATAGTTTCAGCTGAAAAAATAACTCCCAAAGTTTTAAATTTTATAATTACTAATGGAAGAGGATTAGTTTGCGTTTCCCTTACAGAAGAAAAATGTAATCAATTAAAACTACATACAATGGTTAAAAATAATACAGATCCAAAAAAAACTGCTTTTACAATATCTGTAGATTTATTAGGACATGGGGTAAGTACAGGAATATCTGTTTACGATAGAACTAAGACTATATTAGCACTTGTAAATGAAAAAAATCCAAATTTATTTAGTAAACCAGGTCATATCTTCCCGCTTCGTGCAAGAAAAGGAGGTGTCTTAGAAAGACCAGGACATACAGAAGCTTCAATTGATATAACTAAAATGGCAGGATGTATACCAGGTGGAGTATTAGTAGAAATATTAAATGAAAATGGATCAATGGCAAGATTGCCTGAACTAATGCTTTTGGCAAGAAAATTCAATATTAAAATAATATCTATAGAGGATATTATTTTATACAGAAAAAAGATAAAAAAATAAATGCGGTCTGGACGGGATTCGAACCCGCGACCCCATGCGTGACAGGCATGTATTCTAACCAACTGAACTACCAGACCTTATTCTTATTATTAAACTTATTATATTAACTTATTTAATTTATATCTAATATCTTCTTTTGAAGATATACCAATATGTATATCTTTTTGTTCACCATTTTTAAAAAAAATCATTGTTGGTATACTTCGTATTTTATATTTATCAGAATATTTTGGATTATTGTCTACATTTAATTTGAAAAATAATGCTTTTGTTTTATATTCATTTACAAATATTTCTTCCAATAAGATAGAAAGAGATTTACATGGAGCACACCATGGTGCCCAAAAATCTACCAAAATTGGTTTATTTGATTTGGATAAAATAACAAATTCATCAAAATTTGTATCGTTAATTTCTTGTAACATAATTAATATACTTTTTTTTATTTAAAAAAAAAGAAATAACAAAACAAATTTACCTTATTTTAAGGTATTTTACAATAAATTTAAAAGCAAAAATCTTTTAACAAATTTATATAAATATCTATTCCATCAATTATTTCTTTAAATAATATATATTCATTGGATGTATGAGAACGAGAACTATCACCAACTCCAATTTTAATAGTTGAAAAAGGCATTAAACATTGGTCAGAATGTGTTGGAGATCCATAAGTTTTAATTCCAATTGACTTAGCTTTTAATACAATAGGATGATTAGGATCTATAAAATAAGAATTAAAATTGTAAGAACGAGGATTAATTTTAGAATTAATTTTTTTTTTTATAATATTAATTAATTCTTTATTATCGTATAATTCATTGGTTCTTATATCTATAACAAAAGTACATATATCTGGTATTACATTATGTTGAAATCCACCACATATCTGTGTAACGTTTAAAGTAGTTTTACCTAATAATTTAGACGTTTTATCAAAACAAAAATTTTTTAAAAACTCTATGTCTTTAATTGCTATATAAATAGCATTTATTCCATCATTTTGTGCAGAATGTCCAGTTTTTCCTTTAGCAATACAGTCTAATATTAATAATCCTTTTTCTGCAATAGCTGCTTTCATTTTTGTTGGTTCTCCTACAATACCTAAATCCAATTTACCTAATTCAGGTAAAATAGATATTATTCCTGAATTTCCAGAAATTTCTTCTTCTGCTGTGATAGATAATATTAATTTATATGGTAATTCCGATAATTTACTCAAATAAATAAAAGCAGTTATCATTGATACTATAGAACCTCCAGCATCATTACTTCCTAATCCTATAATTTTTTCACCTTTTATTTTTGATTTAAAAGGATTATTTTTCCAATTTTTTCCGGGTTTTACTGTGTCATGATGAGAATTTAATAAAATAGTTCGTAACATTCTATTTTTAGAAAAATTAATATTTTCAGTCCATATATTATTCAATTTTCTGTTAACAATAAATCCATAATTACGTAAATAATTTTCTATAATAACAGAAACTTTATACTCTTCTTTAGAAATAGAAGGAGTATTAATTATTCTTATAAGAAGTTTTATTGCTTCTTTTTTTAATTTTATTAGACTTATATTAAAATTTTCTACATACATAATATGGTTTTTTCACTGGAATCAATTATTTTATCTGGTAATCCTATGCTTACTTTAGATGTTCCATTTTTTAATGCAAAAAAACCATTTTCTAATTTTGGAATCATACCATTAAATATTACATTATTTTTCTTCATTTTTTGAAATAAAGAAAAATTTATCTTACTTAAATAAGATTCAGGATCTTTTATATTTTTTAATACACCTTTTTTATCAAAACAAAAATTTAAATCTACATCACAATTATCATTTGATAATGAAATGGATATATTAGAAGCAATTGAATCTGCGTTTGTATTTAAAAGATTACCCATACCATCATGAGTTATAGAACATAATACAGGTGTAATATTTTTTTTCAACAAAAATTTTATAAAACTTGTATTAATATCATTTTTTTTTTTTATATCGCCTACGTATCCGTAATCTATAGTATTTTTTTTACGAATATGAGATTTTACACAATTTCCATCTGCCCCACATAATCCAATTGAATTACAATTATTATGTTGCAATAAAGATATTATATTTTTATTAATTATACCAGCATAAGTCATTATAACTACATTTAAAGTTTTTTTATCTGTTATTCTTCTTCCTTTTATCATTTTTTTTGGTATATTCATCATATTTAAAATGTAATCCACTTTTTTACCACCTCCATGTACCAATATTTTGTATCCATTTATCATACAAAAAAACTTCAATGAAGCATTAAGTAACTTTTTATCATTAATTAATCCACCTCCTATTTTAACTACGTTAATTTTCATAAAGATTTTTGTAACATTTTTAAAAATATTATTTGTGCAGCATAAATTCTATTTTCTGCTTGTTCTAATACAATAGAATGTTTACTATCTAATACGTTATCTTCTACTACAATATTTCTTCTAACTGGTAAACAATGCATTAATTTAGCATTATTAGTTAAATTCATTTTTTCCATATTAATAATCCAACTAAAATCATTAATAATTATTTTTCCATAATTTGAATAACTACTCCAATTTTTTGCATAAATAAAATCTGCATTATTAAATGCTTTTTTTTGATCAAATTCTATTTTAATATTTTTCGAAAATTTTTTACACAAATCATATTCTTTTGGACATGCAATAATAAAATTAATTTCTTTTATTTTAGAAACCCACTGAGATAAAGAATTTGCCACAGACTGTGGTATAGGTTTAACATGTGGAGCCCAACTAAGTACTAGTTTACATTTTTTCTTAAAAAAAGAACTGTATTCTGCAATAGTTATAACATCAGCTAAAGATTGTAAAGGATGTAAAGTCGCACTTTCCAAATTTACTACTGGTACTTTTGAATATAGTAATATTTTTTTAAAAAGAACTTCTTCATAATCGTAATCTCTATTTAATAACTTTGGAAAAGTTCTTACTCCTAAAATATCACAATACAAACTCATAACAGAGATAGCTTCTTTAATATGTTCTTGTGTATTTTCCATTATATTTCCATCGTTCATCTCAATTTTCCATGAATTTTTTTCTATATCTAGTATCCATACATTACATCCTAGATTAAAAGCTGCTTTTTGACAACTAATTCTTGTACGTAATGACGGATTAAAAAAAACTAATCCAATAGTTTTATTTTTTCCAACATGTTGAAAATTATACGGATTTTTTTTTATTAAAATAGATTCATAAATTATTTTATATACATCATTAATATCTTCTACGCTAAAAAAATTCTTCATAGTTTATGTTATATATTCATTCCAAGATTTTATAAGAAGCTCTTTCATAGATAATGAACAAAATGCATTTATGAAAGCTTTCGCTAAACGAGTATTTGTTAATAATGGTATATTAAAATCTATTGCACTACGTCTTATTACATAATCATGGTCTAATTTTTTATTAACAGTATTTTTTTTTGGAATATTTATAATAAGGTCTAATTTTTTGTTTTTAATTAATTCAATTACATTTATGTTTTTTCCTATTTTTTTATTGCAACAAACCTTTACTGAAAAAATTTTATTTTTTAATAGAAAATTATTAGTTCCTTCTGTTGAAAATAATTTATATCCTTTATTTTTCAATAATTTTAATGAATTTAAAAGCTCTATTTTAGATTCATCAGATCCACCAGATATAAGTATATTTTTCTTTGGAATAGTATAACCAACAGAAATCATAGACTTTAAAAGAGCCTCATTTAAATTATTTCCTAAACAGGCGACTTCACCTGTTGATGACATATCAACACCTAATATTGGATCAGCGTTATGTAATCTAGAGAAAGAAAATTGAGAAACTTTTACTCCTATATAATTTTTTTTTATAAAAAAATTATTATTTATTTTATTTTTTTTAATACCTAAAATTACTTGAGTAGCAATATCAATCATATTTATGGAAGAAACTTTAGAAACAAAAGGAAAACTTCTAGATGCTCTTAAATTACATTCAATTACTTTTATATCTTTCTTGTATAAGAATTGAATATTAAATGGACCAGATATATTAAAATATTTAGATATTTTTTTTGAAATATTAATTATTTTATTCAATTCTGATAAATATATACTATACGTAGGAAAGACTAATGTAGCATCACCTGAGTGTACTCCAGCAAATTCTACATGTTCTGATATAGCATAACATAAAATTTCTCCATTTTGAGAAACTGCATCAAATTCTATCTCTTTTGCATTTTTTATAAATTCTGTAACAATAAAAGGATAATTTGAATAAATAGAATATTTTTTTTTATTAAGATAATAATTTAGTTCTTTGTGATCATAAATTACATTCATATTGGATCCTGATAAAACGTAAGAAGGTCTAATCATAATAGGAAAATTAACTTTTTTTACAAATTTTAAAATCTGATCACAATTAGATAATTCTTTCCACTTAGGTTGATTTATACCTAAAATATCTAAAATTTTAGAAAATTTTGATCTATTTTCTACTTTATCTATTGAAATAGGAGAAGTTCCTAATATATTAATATTTTTTTTATAAAGTTTTAAAACTAAATTATTAGGAATCTGTCCTCCCATTGATACTATAGTTCCTTTAGGATTTTCTAATTCAATAATATCTAATACACGTTCTAAAGAAAGTTCTTCAAAATATAATCTATCACATACATCAAAATCAGTACTTACTGTTTCTGGATTATAATTAATCATTACTGATCTGTATAATTTTTTATTTATAGTGTTAAGTGCATTTACACAACACCAGTCAAATTCAACACTACTTCCTATCCTATAAACACCTGATCCTAATGTAATAATTGATTTTTTATCTTTTTCATATGAAATGTCATGTTGAGTTGCGTAATATGTTAAATATAAATAATTAGTTTCTGAAGGATATTCAGCTGCTAAAGTATCAATTTGTCTTACATAAGGAATTATATTTCTTTTTTTTCTATATTCTCTTATTTTTTTTTCTAAATCATGTACATCTTCATTTACATATTTCTTTTTTAAAATATTAGCTAATTGTAAATCAGAAAATCCTTTTTTTTTTGCTTTTAATAATAATTCATTTGGAATTTCATTCAAATTTTCAAAATATTCTATACTTTTTTTTATTTTAAAAATACTTTTAAATTGGTTTAAAAACCACAAATCAATCTTAGTTAAATCATGTATTTCATTAATAGAAATACCTTTTTCTAAGGCATATTCTATAAATAAAATTCTTCTATCGGTAGGATGTTTAAGAAATTTTTTTAATATTTTATTAGATAACGAAATTTTTTTATTGTTAATAAAACCTTCCATACCTATATCCAACATTCTAATTCCTTTTTGAAAAGCTTCTTCAAAAGAACCGCCAATTGCCATTATTTCTCCAACACTTTTCATACTACTTCCAATTTTATTAGAAGCTTTATAAAATTTATTTAAATCCCATCTAGGTATTTTACATACTACATAATCTAGAGCAGGTTCAAAAAATGCTGGTGTATTTTTTGTTACAGAATTTTTTAATTCATGTAATCCATATCCTATTGATAATTTAGCTGCAATAAAAGCTAAAGGGTAACCTGTAGCTTTTGATGCTAATGCGCTAGATCTAGAAAGTCTAGCATTAACTTCTATAACACGATAATCTTCTGATTTAGAATTTAAAGCGAATTGTACATTACATTCTCCAATAATACCAAAATATGTAGCTATACGAATAGCTAATTTTCTTAAGAAGAAATATTCATAATTAGTTAAAGTTTGTGAAGGTGCTACTACAATACTTTCTCCAGTATGAATCCCTATAGGATCTACATTTTCCATGTTACATACTGAAATACAATTATTGTATTTATCTCTAACAATTTCATATTCTATTTCTTTCCATCCTTCTAAATATTCTTCTACTATAATTTGTGAAGAATAAGAAAAAGATTTTATTATTAACTTTTTTAAATCATGAATATTTTTTGAATATCCACTTCCTAAACCACCAAGTGTATAAGCAGATCTAATAATAACTGGAAACCCTATTTCTATTGAACTAGAAATAGCATCATTAATTGAATTAACTACAAAACTTTTAGCTGTTTTTATTTTAAAATAATTTAACTTACTTCTAAACATACCTCTGTCTTCACTTTCAATAATTGATTCAATAGAAGTTCCCAATACTTGTATATTATATTTTTTTATGATACCCTTTTTGAATAATTGTATACCACAATTTAATGCAGTTTGTCCTCCAAAAGATAATAATAAACCTTTTGGTTTTTCTTTTTTTATAACATTTTCAATAAAAAATAAATTTAAAGGAAGAAAATAAATTTTATCTGCAATATCTTTAGATGTTTGAACAGTAGCAACATTAGGATTAATAAGTATTGTAAATATTCCTTCTTCTTTTAAAGCTTTTAATGCTTGTGTTCCAGAATAATCAAATTCTCCAGCTTCTCCTATTTTTAATGCACCTGATCCTAATATTAGAACTTTATTTACTTTATTCATAAATGAAAATTATTTTATTTTATTCTTTTTAATAAAATCAATAAATAGATCGAATAAAAAATCAGTATCTGTTGGTCCTCCTGAAGCTTCTGGATGAAATTGAACTGAAAAAAAAGGTTTATTATTGTGAATAATTCCTTCACAAGTTCCATCATTTAAATTTTTAAAAAAAATTTTCCATTCTTTAGATCTTGATAAAAGATTGTTATAATCTAGTACATAACCATGATTTTGTGAAGTAATAAAATTTTTTCCAGTATGTAATGATACAACGGGATGATTATGTCCTCTATGTGAATGTCTCAATTTATAGGTAGAACCTCCTGCAGCAATTCCTAAAAGTTGATTTCCTAAACATATTCCAAATATTGGATTATTTTTTTTCATAGCTGTACGAATATATTCGATTGGCTTTTTATATATAATAGGATTTCCGGGACCATTAGATAAAAGCAATCCATCATATTTTTCATTAGTAAAATTATAATTCCATGGAACTCTTATTATAGTGCAATTTCTTCGTAATAAACATCTTAAAATATTATTTTTTAATCCAAAATCTACTAATAATATTTTATATTTTCCATTACCATATATCAATTTCTTTCTAGTAGAAACTTTATCAGAAAGATTTTCTTTACTAGGATCATAAAATGATATATTTTCATTATCTATTACAACTTTTCCTAAAATGGATCCACCAGTTTTTCTTAATTTTTTAACAATAGATCTGGTATCAAGGTTATACAATCCAGGTATTTCATTATTGTATAACCAATCAGATAAAGATTTATCCATGTTCCAATGATATGGATTCTCAGAATAATATGAAACAACAAGACCAGAAACATGAATTTTATTAGACTCATAAAACTTTGAAATAGGTATATTTTTTTTATTTGTAAAAAAATTTGGAGGAACACCATAATTACCTATCATTGGATAGGTATATATTAAAATTTGTCCATTATAAGAAGGATCAGTAATACTTTCAGTATATCCAGTCATTGCTGTATTAAATACAACTTCACCAGAAGAAGATTTTGGATATCCAAAATTAATTGCATCATATTTTGTTCCATCTTCTAATATAAGTGATCCCTTTATTTTATTTTTAGTATTTTTCATTTTATATTTCTAATATACATTAAGGATTTTTTTAATTTATTTATAAATAATTCTACATGATTTTCTTCTATATTTAATGGAGGTAATAATCTTATTATATATGGATTATTGGAAGATCCAACAAAAATATGTTCTTTATAAATTAAATAATTTATTAATTCTTTAACAGGAAAAGAAAATCTTAATCCAATCATTAATCCTTTTCCTCTAATTTCTATTACATCATTAATATTTAATATTTCTTTTAATAAGACTTCTCCTATTTTTTTTGCATTTTCAATCAAATTTTCATTATTAATAATTTCCAACACTGAGATTCCTGCTGCACATGCTAAATAATTACCTCCAAAGGTAGAACCTAACATTCCATAATATGATTTAAATTTTGGATGTATTAATACTCCTCCTATAGGAAATCCATTTCCCATTCCTTTTGCTACAGTAATCAAGTCTGGTTTTATTGAATAATATTTGTGAAAAAAAAATAACCCAGTCCTTCCATATCCACTTTGAACTTCATCAAGAATTAATACAACATTATATTTATTACATAATTTTCTAACTTTCGAGAAGAAAGTTAAACCAGGATCTACAATCCCTGAAATACCTTGTAATCCCTCAGTAATAACTGCACAAATATTTTCATTTTTTAACTTGTCTTCTAATATATTAATATCTTTATAATCTATAAAAATAGTTTCATGTTGAGTATCAAAAGGAGAAACTACTTTATAATTGTCAGTTACAGATGCACTTCCACTAGTTCTTCCATGAAATGATCCATTAAAAGCAATTAATTTTTTTTTTCCTGTATGAATAGATGCTATTTTTATTGCATTTTCATTAGATTCAGTTCCAGAATTGCAAATAAATAAATAATAATTTTTATATCCTGACATTTTTCCTAATAAATATGACAGTTTTTCTTTCTGAGAAATAAATATACTATTAGAATAGTAAGAGATATTATTCAATTGATTTTTAAGTGAATTTATATAATAAGGATGTGAATGTCCAATAGAAATTACAGCATGTCCTCCATAAAAATCTAAATATTTATTACCATTTATATCAAAAACATATAATCCTTTACTTTTATTTAATTCTATATTAA
Source organism: Blattabacterium cuenoti (assembly GCF_014252375.1). Classification (GTDB taxonomy): domain Bacteria; phylum Bacteroidota; class Bacteroidia; order Flavobacteriales; family Blattabacteriaceae; genus Blattabacterium; species Blattabacterium cuenoti_AH. The sequence goes on from NZ_CP059221.1 coordinate 306,526, forward strand.
AAATTTGATAAACATTAAATAATTTCATATTATATAAAATTTTAAAAACTAATAGACTTTAATCTTAATCCACAATCTTCATTTAAATTGAACATTAAATTCATATTTTGTACAGCTTGACCTGAAGCTCCTTTTAAAAGATTGTCTAAAACACTAACAACAATTAATTTTTTTTTTTCTTTTGTTATAAACAAGATACATTTGTTGGTATTTACTACTTGTTTTATATCAATATAATCATTTGAAATATGTACAAATGGATGATTATAATAATATTCTTCATATATTTTAATATTCTCTTCTATAGACAAGTTATTATTTGTATATATAGTAGATATGATACCTCTAGAAAAATTTCCTCTATAAGGAATAAAATATATTTCTGAGTTGAAGTCTTTTTGTATTTCACTTATATTTTTTATTATCTCTTTTAAATGTTGGTGTTTAAATATTTTATAAGTAGATATATTATTGTTTCTCCAACTAAAATGATTAGTATTACTAAGTTTTTTTCCGGATCCAGTAGATCCAGTTACAGCACTAATATGAATGGATTTCTTTATTAAATTTTTAGTTGCTAATGGTAAAATAGATAAAAGAATAGATGTAGCAAAACATCCAGGATTAGCTATATTATTTGATTTTTTTATTATTTCTTTTTTTAATTCTGGTAAACCATAAATAAAATTTCTTTTTTTAAATTTATTTAAAATTCTAAAATCTTGACTCAAATCAATAACTTTAACATATTCAGGTACATGAATTAATTCTTTTTTAGATTGTCCATGTGCTGAACATAAAAATACTAAATCAATTTTTTCTTTTAATATTTTTGAAAATTTTATATTTTTTATATCTCCTAATAAATCTTTATGAATTAAATGAACGAATTTTCCATAATTACTTTTACTTATTATAGTATTTATCCTAACTTTAGGATGGTGTATCAATAATCTTATTAATTCTCCAGCAGTATACCCTGTTCCTCCTACAATTCCTATTTTAATCATCTTTTTTTTTATTTGATTTATTTAAATTGTTTAATCGATGATATATTTTCATTTGATTACTAAATATTTTTGAAAAACCTTTTACATCTTTAGATGTCCATCCATAATTAACTTCTCCATATTTAGCTATTGTATTAGAAGATTCCATTAAATCAAATTTTGATTTAATTCCTACTAAATGAAATCTATAAGGATATAATATAATTTTTACAGTACCAGTTAATCTTTCTTGTGTGCTTTTTAAAAAATTTTCTATATCTCTCATCACTGGATCTAAATATTGAGCTTCATGTAATAACATTCCGTACCATTCAGATAATTGTTTTTTCCAATAAATTTGCCATTTTGTAAGAATATGTTTTTCAAGTAAATGATGCGCCTTAATAATTATCATTGCGGCCGATGCTTCAAATGCAACTCTACCCTTTATACCTAAAATTGTATCACCTATATGCATTCCTCTTCCTATTGCAAAACCTGATGCTATTTTTTCTATTTTAATAATATTTTTTATAGATTTTTCTCTTTTTTTATTAACACTAATTAATTCTCCTTTTTCAAATCCTAATTCCAATTTTTTACTAAGTTTTTTACATAGTTTTGTTGGATATGCTTCTTCTGGAAAATCATCATAAGATGTTAATGTTTCTTTTCCGCCTATACTTGTCCCCCATATTCCTTTATTTATAGAATATTTTGCATTATCCCAACAAATATATATTCCTTCATTTTGTAAATATTTAATTTCTTCTTTTCTAGATATATTCATCTCTCTAATAGGAGAAAATGTTTTTTTTTCTGGACATATAATTTGAAATGCTATGTCAAACCTAATTTGATCATTACCTGCACCTGTACTTCCATGAGCTATAGCTTTAGCTTTAATTAAATTTGCATATTTTGCAATTTTAATTGCTTGTAATACTCTCTCTGATCCTACAGAAATTGGATAAGTATCGTTTTTTAATATATTTCCAAATATTAAATATTTAATACAGTATTGATAATAATCTTCTATCGCATCAATTGTTTTATGTGATTTAGCCCCGATATTTATTGCTCTATCTTTAATTCTTTTTAATTCTCCATCTTTAAATCCTCCTGTATTAATAATTACTGTATGTACTTCATAATGTTTTTTTATAAGATATTTTAAACAAAAAGAAGTATCTAATCCACCACTGTAAGCAAGAAGTATTTTATCTCCATGATTTAATTCTATTTTATTAATTTTTTTATTTTTTGGATTATATAATAGTCCTGTACATAAACACATTTTTTTTTTTTTTCTTTTTTTAATATCAAAGTTTGCACAGCTTTTGCATCCTTTCCAAAATTTTTCTGATTTAGTAATTTCATTAAAAGAAACTGGTTTAAAACCTAATTCTGTATTTATTTTAATAACAACACTACTTGTAGTAATACTAAATATTTTTGAATTTGGAAATTTTTCTCTAGAAAGATTAAATAATTTTATTTTAATAAATCTTGCTAATCCTTTTTTTCTAAATTTTGGAAAAACTATTAAACCTGAATTAACAACATATTCTTTATTTTGAAAAACTTCTAAATAGCTAAATCCAGCTAATTCATTATTACAAAATGCAATTATAGCATCTCCATTTTTTATTTTGTATTTAATATAATCCGGATCTTTTTTTGCTATACCAGTCCCTCTAATTTTTGCAGACTCTTTAATTTTTTCACAAATTAAGCAAGCATATTTTATATCCTTCTCATAAGTTACTCTAACTTTTATTTTCATTTTATCACGAACCTACAATATAAAAAATATTATAGTAATTCTATACTGTGCTATAGATTTTATATATACAAATTTAACACAAAAAAAAATCTAATTTTTTTATCTTTTCTAATTTTTTTAGAAAATTTGAACTAATATTAACTCTATATTTAGAACGTAGATTTACAAATTTTTTATTTTCATAAATAATAATATATAATTCTTTATTTCCTAAATTTTCAATAATATTATATTCTATGCTATCAATTAATAATTGATTTAAATTATTAATATCAATTTTTATTATTATTTTTTTTATTAAAAATTTAAAAACATTTTGTAATTTTTCTATATAACAAATATTTATTTTATTATCTTTAGTAGATATAATTATAAATAGTAAGTTTTTTTTAATTAAAATAGATTCATATTTTATATATTTTTCTTCTAAAAAGAAGAATTCTTTTTTAGAATCATAATCTTCTAGAATAAAATACACATATTTTTTTCCATTTTTTACATAAACTTTTATATCAGATAAAATAGCAATTAATGTATGATAACATAATTTTTTTTTAAAGTATTCTTTTTTATTTAAAATACTAATAGATGAATTAGTAAGATATTTTTTTTCAAAAAAATAATCATCTAAAGGATGTGAAGAAACATATATTCCCAATACTTCTTTTTCCTTAGATAAAAGATCTATCTTATTCCATTTATTATAATAATTTAAAATAATAGGTTTTTCAATTTTTTTTTTATTCTTTATTTTTGATCCAAATTGAATAATTTTTTCTAAAGTACTTGATTTGGTTAATCCTTCAGTTGAAGATTCATAAAAATATTGTTCTCTAAATATATTTAAACTATCTAAAGATCCAGATAAAATTAAACTTTCTAATGTTTTTTTGTTTACTATACGTAAATCAATTCTATTTACTAAATCAAATATTGAAGAAAATTTACCATTTTTATTTCTTTCTTTTAATATTATTTTTACTGCATTTTCTCCAACACCTTTTATTCCATTAAGACCAAATTTAATACGGTTTTTACCAATAATTTTAAAATTTGAATCACTTTCATTAATGTCTGGTTTCTCTATAAATAAATTCATTTTTTTACATTCTTTCATAAAAAAAGTTAATTGTTTAATATTATTCATATTATTACTTAATACTGAATTCATATATTCGCAAGGAAAATTAGCTTTTAGATAAGCAGTTTTAAAAGCAATAAATGCATAACAAGTAGCGTGAGATTTGTTAAATGCATAACATGAAAAATATTCCCAATCTTTCCATATTTTTTCTATTATGATCTTATTATATCCTCTATTTATAGATTTATTAATAAACTTATTTTTCATTTTATCAAGAACTTCTTTTTGCTTTTTTCCCATTGATTTTCTTAATAAATCTGCTTCACCTTTGCTAAATCCAGCTATTTTTTGAGACAGTAACATTACTTGTTCTTGATATATTGTTATTCCATATGTTTCTTTTAAGAATTCTTTCATTTCTGGAATATCATAACTAATAACTTCTTTTCCATGTTTTCTAGATATAAAATTAGGTATATATTGTAATGGGCCAGGTCTATATAAAGCATTCATTGCTATTAAATCATCAAATCTATCAGGTTTTAACTGACGTAAATATTTTTGCATTCCTGGGGATTCATATTGAAATACAGCTATTGTTTCTCCTTTTTTAAATAAATTAAAAGTTTTATCATCATTTAATAAAAATGGTATTTTATTACCTACAATATTTATTGTATCTTTAATAATACTAAGCGTTTTTAATCCTAAAAAATCCATTTTTAATAATCCTGTATGTTCTACAACATTATTATCAAATTGTGTAACCAATAAATTTGTATCTTTTGATAAAAAAACAGGTACAATTTCTTTTATGTTATATGGACTTATGATTATTCCACATGCATGAATTCCAATGTTTCTTATTGTTCCTTCTAAAATTTTAGCTTGCATTAATACTTTTCCTGATAAACTATTTTTATTACTAGCAATTTCTATTATTTTTTTTATATTATTTATTCCTTCTTTATTTTTAATATTTTCAAATGAAAAATTTTTTTCTATAATGTTTTTCAAAGAAAAATTTGTAGGTATCATTTTTGCTATTTTGTCTGTTTCATATAAAGAAAGTCCTAATACACGACCTGTATCTCTTATTGATGATTTTGCTCCCATTGTAGAATATGTAACAATTTGTGAAACTTTATTTTTACCATATTTTTTTGATATCCAATCTAAAATTTTTTCACGTCCTTTATCATCAAAATCAATATCTATATCAGGAAGTGATATCCTATCTGGATTTAAAAATCTTTCAAATAATAGATTATATTTAATTGGATCAATTTCAGTTATTCCTATACAATAAGCTACTACGGATCCTGCGGCTGACCCTCTACCAGGACCAACTGAAATATTCATACTTTTAGCTTTACTAACAATTTCTTGTATAATTAAAAAATAACCAGGATATCCAATTTTTTTTATTGTACTTAATTCAAATAAAATTCTTTCTTTTATTTCTTTTGTTATATTTTTATAACGTTTTTTAGCTCCTTCATAAGTTAATTTTGATAAAAATTTATTATCTGAATATGATACATTTTTTATAGTATCTGATATTTTAAATTTTGGTAATAACATTTTATTTGAAATATCATAATATTCTATTTTTTTTACTAATTCATGTAGTGAATTAAAAGATTCAGGAATATCTGAAAATATTTGTCTCATTTCTTCCTGACTTTTTAAATAATATTCGTGATTTTTAAGTCCAAATCTAAACCCTTTTCCTTTTCCGATAGGAGTTGATTGTTTATTTCTACTTTTTATACATAGTAAAATATCATGGGCATTATATTCTTCTTTTTTTAAATAAAAAACATTATTTTGTGCTATATATTTTACATTATATTTTTTTGAAAATTTTATTAATATTTCATTAACATGATTTTCTTCTTCTAATCCATGACGTAACAATTCAATATAAAAATCATTTTGAAATAAATTTTTCCACCATAAAAAAACTTTTTCTCCTATTTTTTCTCCATAATTAAGAATAGTATTAGGTATTTCAGAATTTATATCTCCAGTAAGCGCAATTAAATCATCTTTATAATTTTTTATTACATTTTTTCCAATTCTAGGAATGCCTGAATAAAATCCTTTAATAAATCCAGTAGAACAAATTTTTATTAAATTTTTATATCCTTTCTTATTTTTAGACAAAAGAACTTGCGTATAAACTTTATCAGGTTCATCTTTAGTAAATTTTTTTTTTAAAAAATTTTCAGAAATGAATAATTCACAACCAATTATTCCTTTAATAAATTTTTTAGGATAATATTTTTTGTTAAAAAATTTAATACAATTCAAAAAATGAAAAGCTCCCATCATATTTCCATAATCTGTTATTCCTATAGCTGGCATATTTAAATTTAAAGCTCTTTCTATAAGAGATTTTATGCTTATAGTAGAATTTAATATTGAAAAATGAGTATGATTATGAATATTAAAGTACTGTTTATTTGTCCATTTTGTTGTTAAACAACTATTATTTTTATTAGTATTTTTATTAGAACTTCTTCTATTGTTAATTTTGAAAAAATTAACAATAGAAGAAGAAATAATTATATTATTATTTTTTTTAAATTTTGATATTATATCTTGATTAATATTTTTATCAATTACTCCAATTCTTAATAATTCTAAAAAACAACGAGCTGTTGCTTTTACATCATTTCCTGCATCATGCCAATTTGGCATTTTTTCTGAAAATAATTTATTATATAATTCTGATAATGTTGGCCACTTAAATTTTTTTCTACTTCCAGGTAATTTACAGTAGTTTAAAGAAACTAATTTGGTATCTATTATTTTTTTTTTCGAAAGAAATTTCTTTTTTATTTATAGAATATTCTTTTTCTATTATTTTTATATCGAATTCTAAATTATGTCCAATAACATATTTATATTTATTAAAATCTAGTTTAAACTTATCAAGAACAAAATTTAAATCATATCCATATTTATATGCAATATCACTATTAATTCCATGAATTTTAAAAGAATTAAATGGTATATCAAAATCTTTTGGCTTTATTATAAAATTATTAAATTTTATTAAATTCCCTATTTCATCATGAATTTGCCATGATAATTGAACAATTCTAGGCCAGTTTTTACAAAAAAATTTATCATAGAATTTAGGTAATCCAGTAGTTTCTGTGTCAATAATAAGATACATTTTATTAAAAATTGGTAAAGAAAGTTAGTGAAAATTATTAGTTTTGTAATACTTTTTCTTTATTATAAAGAATTCATTAAAAAATTAATATCAGTCTTTATAAAAAGATTGAACTTATATTCATTTTTCGGTAGGATACTTTTATTTTTTTATTTAGATAAAAATGAATATATGAATATAAAAAACTATAATATATAAAAATAAAAATTAAAAATTATATGTCTTATCAAAATGAAATAATAAAATCTAAATTAAAAAAATGCAATAATGATAATTTTAATTGGAAAGAATATGAAATAAATATAAATGAAACAAAAGAAAATAGAAAAAAACTTGAAAATATATATATAAATACTTTACCAAAAAGAAACGAATTAGAAATATATGAAGGAATAGTAACAAATATAACTGATAAAATTGTACTTGTTGATTTTGGTTTTAAAGCTGAAGGTACAATTCCTATTAGTGAATTTAGAGAAAATATTTCCATTATTAAAATAGGATTGAAAATAGAAATAATGGTAATGAAAATAGATTATAAAGGACAGTGTCTTTTATCGTATCAAAAAGCTAAAGTATTGAGAAACTGGCAAAAATTAAATAAAGTTTATGAAAAATCAGAAGTTGTACTTGGATATGTTTCTGCAAGAACAAAAGGAGGATTAATAGTAGAAGTATTTGATATGGAATGTTTTTTACCTGGATCTCATATAAATGTAAAGCCAGTAAGAGATTATGATACTTATGTAGGTAAAACTATGGAAGTAAAAGTTGTTAAAATTAACAAAAAGACAAAAAATGTAGTAGTATCTCATAAGATATTAATAGAAAGAGATTTAGAGGAACAAAGAAAAAACATGATTTCAAAATTGGATAAAGGACAAGTTTTAGAAGGTAAAATAAAAAATATTTTACCTTATGGTGCTTTTGTAGATTTGGGTGGTGTAGACGCTTTATTACATATAACTGATATGAGCTGGCCTCATATTAATCATCCTACAGAAGTAGTACAACTTGAACAAGAATTAAATTTTGTTATATTAGGTGTAGATAAGGAAAAAAATCGTGTTCAATTAGGACTAAAACAATTACAACCACATCCATGGGAATCGTTAGATTCTAATTTAAAAGTAGGAAGTAAAATTAATGGAAAAGTTAGTGTATTAGCTGATTATGGAGCTTTTATAGAAATTATTCCTGGTGTAGAAGCTTTATTACATATTAGTGAAATGTCTTGGTCAACAGATTTATCCTCTCCAAAAGATTTTGTACAAATAGGTGATGAACTTGAAGCTTTAATATTAACTATAGATCGTAAAGAAAGAAAAATGTCTTTAAGTGTTAAAAGATTAACAGATGATCCTTGGATTAATATAGAAGATAAATATAAAATTGGATCAAAATATACAGGTATAGTTAAAAAATTTAC